>NZ_JBTVYK010000003.1:0-202466 GCF_054788135.1 Streptomyces sp. O3 | reverse complement strand
TCGCAGCTTCCGGGTTATCAGTCGCCGTGAGCACGTACCCCCCACCCCGCCCCCGCCCCACAACGAACAGAACGCACGCACGCACCGCGCACCCCGCTGCGCTGCGCTGCCGCGCGCTAGTCCTGTTTCTTGCGGCGCGTGCCGAAGACGATCTCGTCCCAGCTGGGAACCGCGGCCCGGCGGCCAGGCCGCACGCCGTCCGCCTCGGCCTGCCGGTCCGTGGTGCCGACCAGCCGGTCCCGGTGCCCGGCCACCGCACGCGGCATCAGCACGTCTGCATACGCGGCACCCGCCGAAGCGGCTGGCGCCGCCTCCTCCGCCTCCAGGTCCAGATCCTGTTCGGCCGAGTCCGCCGCGGGCAGGTCCGAGCCCGCAGATGCCCCAGACGCCCCGGCCGCCGCCCCCGGCGTCGCGGACGGCCGCTCCGGCACGACCATGTCACCCCGGAAGCTGGGCACCGCCTCCAGGAGGCTGGTCAGCGAGTCACGCCCCTGCTCGGACGAGCCGGTGACGGCCGTGCTCTCCTCCGAGGGCTCCGGACTCGGACTCGGCCCAGGCAGGCTCGGCCGCTCCGACGCGCGCTCCGAGTGACGGTCACGATCGCGGTCGCGGTCGCGGTCGAGCGCACGGTCCAGCGGCCGGTCACGCGGCAGCCGGGCAATCCGCGGCACGAACGGAAAGCTCGGCTCAGCCGCCGTGGAGAAGTCGTCGGACTCACCGATCAGCGAGCGCGCCTCGTCGTCCACGGCCTGGACCAGCCGCCGCGGCGGGTCGTAAGTCCAGCTGGCCGTGTGGGTCTCGCCCGCGGCCCGGTATCCGAGCAGTACCTCCCAGGTGCCGTCGTCACGGCGCCACGAGTCCCACTGCACGGTGTCCTTGTCGATGCCGCGCAGCAGCAACCGCTCCTGAACAGCCTCGCCGAGCTGCGGTCCGGTGTTCTCGCCGGGGCGGCGCACCGGGGTCTTCCTGGCGCGCTCGGCCATGAAGGCGCGCTCCGCGAGCACCGGCCCCTCGAAGCGCCGTACGCGATCGACCGGGATACCGGCGAGCTGGGCGACCTCTTCCGCGGTGGCGCCAGCCCGTATCCGGGCCTGGATGTCGCGGGGACGGAGGTGGCTCTCCACCTCGATCTCGATCTGCCCGAGCCGCGGCCGGTCACCGCGCACCGCGGCGCGCAGCCGTTCGTCGATGGGAAGCGTGTACTCCGTGCTGTCCGCAGCCTTCAACACCAGCCGTGTGCCGTCGTTGCTGACGGCCACGACACGCAGTTCGGGCATGGGGACCTCCCGGGTGGTGCCTGCCGACGTCACGTGCGTCGCTGCTTCCGCTAGTCGAGTGTGGCCTGCCCAGGGTGCAGCCTGCCACAACCTTGCCGATTTGCCCGGCGTGTCGGGCAAGGGCCCTGGACCGCCGTTATGGCACGGTTACCTATTCGCAACGCTAAGTGACTGAGTCGTCACCCTGTGTGGCGAGCCCCCTTCCGGAGGGTTAGTCAGGCCCCCGGACACCCAGGTTGGAGACCGGACCCAGGGCTCGCAACAGTACTCCATTCGGGCCACGTGGGTGGACCGCCGCGCCACGCAAGTTGTCTCGGGGCAAGGGAGTTGGCCGCCACCCGGCGCATACGCGCTGCTTACGCGGGTGGCTTGCTTCACAGGATCCCCAGAACCGGAACCATTCCCTTCGCCCATTTGTCCTTTCTGTAGAGGCATGCACCGAAGGCGACCAAAGGCGACCAAGGGACGGGGATGGCCGAGCACGCGGAACCCGGCAAGAGGCCGGACGAGCCGGACGAAGAATCGAAGCCGGCCGAAGAACCGAAGAAGCGCATCGACCTGAGCGTGCCTCAGGTGGCGGGCAGCGCCGTGGCCGCGGTGGTGGCGGCGAAGCTCGCGTCGAGCTTCGGGGTCTACGGCACGATCCTCGGCGCCGGTCTGGTGAGCGTCATCGCCACCTGCGGCGGCACGGTCTTCCAGCATTTTTTCTCCCGCACCGGGGAGCAGGTCAAGGAGGTTGCGGTGCGGGCCAAGCCCGTCACCCGCCAGGTGCCGACCGCCGGTGTCGCGGCCGGTGCCGAACGGACGCGGCCCGCCGCCGAACGGGCCTGGCCCGCCGACGCCGAGCGGACCCAACTGCTCCGCACCGCACCGCCGCCGCCGGACGGCTTCGGTGAGCCCACGGTGCACGGCAAGCGGATACGCGGCTGGAAACGGCCGCTGCTGGGCGCCGCGCTGGTCTTCGGTCTGACGATGGCGGGAATCGTGACGTACGAGACGGTCTCCGGCGACGCCTTCGGCAGCAAGGGCGGCAGCATCGGTTCCACGTTCACTCAGCACGACTCGCACCGCGAATCCCCGGCCGGCCAGGACGCCGATCCGGGCTCCGCTCCCACGGACGACGCGACGACGCCGGACCCGGCACACCCCTCGCCAGGAGGCGACACCACCCGCGGCGAGAACTCGCCAGCCCCGGACGACGAAAAAACCCCGACGCCCACACCTACGCCAACCCCCACACCGACCCCGACCCCGACCCCAACGCCGACTCCCACCCCGACCCCCACTCCGACACCCACCCCGACCCCGACACCCACCCCCGACACAGGCAGCACAGTGGAGAACGGGGCTAACCCCGCCGAATAACGCACGCGAGCCACCCCACCCCACTCCACCCCGAACCAAACCGAAGGGAAAGGGAACCGCGAAACCCCTAAGAGCCCAGCACCCGCCGCACATAGTCGTTGCCGAACAGCCGATCCGGATCCAGCCGGTCCCGTACAGCGGTGAACTCACCGAACCGCGGATACACCGACGCCAGGTACTCCGCGTCCCGCGTGTGCACCTTGCCCCAGTGCGGCCGCCCGCCATGGGCGGTGAAGATCCGCTCGGCGGCGGTGAAGTACTCCCGGTAGGGCGTGCCCCGGTACATGTGGACGGCGATGTACGCGGTCTCCCGCCCCGAGGCCGTGGACAGCGCGATGTCGTCCGCGGGCGCCGTACGGACCTCCACCGGGAAGCTGATCCGCAGCCCGGAGCGGTCGACCATGGCCCGCAGTTCGCGCAGCGTCTCGACGAGGGCCGAGCGCTCGACCGCGTACTCCATCTCCACGAAGCGCACCCGGCGCGGCGAGGTGAAGACCTTGTACGGGATGTCGGTGTACGTACGCGCGGACAGCGCCCGGCTGGAGATCCTGGCGATCGAGGGGATGGTCGCGGGCACGGCCCGACCCACCGAGTTGGCCACCTGGAACACGCCATTCGAAAGGAACTCGTCCTCGAACCAGCCGCTGAACGCGCCCACCGGCGCCTCGGGGCCCGGACTGCGGTTGTTGCGCTTGGTGTTGCAGTTGCCCGTGTGCGGGAACCAGTAGAACTCGAAGTGCTCGTTCTCGGCGACGTGCTGGTCGAACTCCGCGGTCACCTGATCGAAGCTCATGGGCGCTTCGCGGGCGGTCAGCAGGAAGATCGGCTCTACCGCGAAGGTGATCGTGGTGATCACGCCCAGCGCGCCGATGCCGATCCGGGCCGCGGCGAAGACGTCGGGATTCTCCTTCTCCGAGCATCGCAGCACCGATCCGTCGGCGGTGACCAGCTCAAGTCCGCGGATCTGCGCGGCGATCGAGGCCGAGTCGCGGCCCGTGCCGTGGGTGCCCGTGCTGGTGGCGCCCGCGACGGTCTGCTCCATGATGTCGCCCATGTTGATGAGCGACAGGCCCTCCCTGGCCAGCGCGCGGTTCAGTCGCTTCAGCGGCGTCCCGGCCTGCACGGTGACGGTTCCTTCGGCGCGGTCGATCGCGCGGATGCCGGTGAACAGCTCGGGGCGGACGAGCAGTCCGTCAGTGGTGGCGGCCGAGGTGAAGGAGTGCCCGGTGCCGACGGCCTTCACCCGGCGGCCGTCGGCGACCGCCTGCTGTATCGCCGTGGTGAGTTCGTCCACCGACGCGGGCGCGATCTCCCGCGCCGGGCGGGAGGTCACGTTGCCCGCCCAGTTACGCCACGATCTGCGCGGCCTGCTCATCGTGCCGCTTCTGCTCGCCGTGCTCATCGGTTCCTCCCCGTCGCGGCGCCGGCCGGGTCAGCCGACGGTACCCCAGGAGCCCGACCACGACCGCGACGGCGCCGGAGGCGACCGGCACCGCGTACCCGGCCCGCGCTCCGGCCGCGTCGATCACCCATCCCGCGGCTGACGAGCCGAGCGCGATGCCGACCGCGAGCCCGGTGCTCGTCCAGGTCATGCCCTCGGTCAGCTTCGCGCGGGGTACGTGCTGTTCGACCAGGGCCATCGTGTTCACCATCGTCGGCGCGATGGACAGGCCCGCGACAAACAGCGCCACGGCCAGAAACGCCAGGTTCCCGACCAGTTGAAGCGGGATCATACTCACGGCCATGGCGCAGACGCCCAGGAGCCACCGCCGGGCGGGCGCCGTCTTGAGGTCGAGCAGCCCGTAGACCACTCCGGCGAGGCAGGAGCCCAGCGCGTACGCGGCGAGCACCAGGCTGGCGGCCGCCTTGTGGCCCTGTTCCTCCGCGTACGCGACCGTCACCACGTCGATCGAGCCGAAGATCACGCCGACGGTCACGAACGCCAGCATCAGCACCAGCAGCCCGCCCGAGCGCAGCGCCGAGCCGCCGCCGTGCCGCTCGCGCGGCTGCGGCACCGGCTCGGTGGCGCGCTGCGAGGTCAGCCAGAAGACGCCGGTCGCCAGGAACAGCGCCGCCAGCAGCGGACCCGCCTCGGGGAACCAGGCCGTGGACAGCCCGATCGAGACGATCGGCCCGACGATGAAGCAGACCTCGTCCACCACGGACTCGAAGGAGTACGCGGTGTGCAGCCGACGCGGGTCGGCGCGGTACAACTCGGCCCAGCGCGATCTGATCATCGACCCCAGGCTCGGCACACAGCCCGCGAACGCGGCGCAGACGAACAGGGTCCAGTCCGCGAGCTCCCAGGCGGCCGAGGCCACCAGTCCCGCGACGGCGGTCAGCGAGACCAGCGTCGCCGGGCGGAGCACCCGGCGCTGGCCGTACCGGTCCACCAGCCGGGAGACCTGCGGGCCGAGTGCCGCGGCGGACAGCGCGACGGTGGCCGACAGCGCGCCCGCGAGCCCGTACCGCCCGGTGAGCTGGGAGACCATCGTCACGATGCCGATGCCGAGCATGGCCAGCGGCAGCCGCCCGACGAACCCCGCGGCGGAGAAGGACCGGGTGCCGGGGGCGGTGAAGATCGTGCGGTAGGGGCTGGCCAAGGAGTACTCCGGTAAGGCGTGAAGCGACCTGACACAGCTTACGCCCGCGCTCTCGCGCTCCGTACCGTCATTTCCGCCGCGCTCGCCCCAGGTGGCAGGATCGAGCCATGCCCGAAGCGCTTGATTCGACTCCGTACGACGCCCTGCTGCTGCTCTCGTTCGGCGGCCCGGAAGGCCCCGACGACGTCGTGCCCTTCCTGGAGAACGTGACGAAGGGCCGCGGCATCCCCAAGGAGCGGCTCAAGGAGGTGGGTCAGCACTACTTCCTGTTCGGCGGCGTCAGCCCGATCAACGACCAGAACAGGGCCCTGCTCGACGCCCTGCGCAAGGACTTCGCGGACCACGGCCTGGACCTGCCGGTGTACTGGGGCAACCGCAACTGGACGCCCTACCTGACCGACGTCCTGCGGGACATGGTGCGGGACGGCCACCGCCGCGTGCTGGTCCTGGCGACCAGCGCGTACGCCTCCTACTCGGGCTGCCGCCAGTACCGCGAGAACCTCGCCGACGCGCTCGCGACGCTCGAGGCCGAGGGCCTTGAGCCGCCGAGGGTCGACAAGCTGCGCCACTACTTCAACCACCCCGGCTTTGTGCGCCCCATGATCGACGGCGTGCTGGAGTCGCTCGCCGGGCTCCCCGACGCCGTACGCGCGGGGGCGCATCTGGCCTTCACCACGCACTCCATCCCGACCGCGGCCGCGGACACCTCGGGCCCCGCCGACGCGCACGGCGAGGGCGGCGCGTACGTACGCCAGCACCTGGACGTCGCGCGGCTGATCGCCGACGCCGTACGCGAGGAGACCGGGATCGAGCACCCCTGGCGGCTCGTCTACCAGTCGCGCTCCGGTGCGCCGCACATCCCGTGGCTGGAGCCCGACGTCTGCGACCACCTGGAGGAACTGCACGGGCAGGGCGCGCCCGCGGTGGTGATGGCGCCGATCGGCTTCGTGTCGGACCACATGGAGGTCCTGTACGACCTCGACACCGAGGCGACGGCCAAGGCCGCCGAGCTGGGCCTGCCCGTGGCCCGATCGGCGACCGTCGGCGCGGATCCGCGGTTCGCCGCCGCGGTGCGCGAGCTGATCGTGGAGCGGGCCGCGACCGAGCGCGGGCAGGACGTACGGCCCTGCGCGCTCGGGGAGCTCGGCGCGAGCCATGACCTGTGCCCCGTGGGCTGCTGCCCCGCCCGGACCCCGCGCCCCGCGGCGGCGGGCGCCGACAGCCCCTACGCGTAAGGAGCCCTCCCGTGACCGACCAGCCCAACGCCGAACTCCTCGACCTCGCGCTGCGGGCCGCCCGGCAGGCGGGCGACTTCCTGCGCGAGCGCCGCCCGGACGACCTCGGGGTCGCGGCCACCAAGTCCAGCGCCGTCGACGTCGTCACCGAGATGGACATCGCGTCCGAGAAGATGATCACCGCGTTCCTGGCGGAGCACCGGCCGGACGACGGTTTCGTCGGCGAGGAGGGCGCCAGCGTCCAGGGCGGCAGTGGCGTGGAATGGGTCATCGACCCCGTCGACGGCACCGTCAACTACCTGTACGGGCGGCCCGCGTGGGCCGTGTCGATCGCGGCGCGCAAGGACGGCGAGACGGTCGTCGGCGTGGTGTACGCCCCGGCGCAGTCGGAGATGTTCCGGGCCGCGCTGGGCGAGGGCGCGTACGTCAACGACCGGCCGCTGGCCGTACGCCCCGCACCCCCGTTCGAGCAGGCCCTGATCGCCACCGGTTTCGGCTACCGCGCCGAGCGGCGGGTCCACCAGGCCGAGGTGGCGCGCCAGCTCATTCCGCGGGTGCGGGACATCCGGCGCGGCGGGTCGGCGGCGATCGACCTGTGCGATGTCGCGGCGGGGCGTCTCGACGGGTACTACGAGCGCGGACTGCACCCCTGGGACCTGGCGGCGGGCGACCTCATCGCGCGCGAGGCGGGCGCGCTGGTCGGCGGCCGCGCGCCTGGTGACGCGCCCTCTGGCGACCTCGTGGTGGCGGCGTCACCGGGCCTCTTCGAGCCGCTGCGCGAGCAGCTCGACGCGCTGGGGGCCTGGCACGACTGACTCTTTCTTGGCCTCAATCGTCGGCCGGGCTGAAATCAGCCCGGCCACCGGGCCGCAGGTGCGCACGCGTACGAGGGCCCTGGGCGCCTTCTCAGGTGCCCAGGGCCCTCGTACGTACGCGGCGCGGGTCAGGCGCCAGCCGCGCTGACCTGCACGCCGTGCTCCGCGGCCAGTCGGTGCAGATCGTCGAGCTCGGCCTGCTCGACCTCGGCCAGGAAGTCGTCGCCGTCTTCGCGGGCCCGCGTGAGGTCGGTCTCAGTGGCCTTTATGCGTTGCAGGAGCCCTGCGGTGAATGCGTCCATGGTGCGCCCCCTCGTCGTGGGTCGTGGGTCGGTGGCACGGGGGTGTGCCCTCGGCAAGGGACGATCACGGCCGCCGCGCCCGCGGAAGCGGGTCGTGGCACGCCACATGCAGAGTGTGATCGCGGATGTGCAGTCGTCCTCCCCTGGGCGACTTGCCGGGAAACCTCAACCGGCCCGGCAATCCCCGAATTCCCGGACCGCGAGCCGCCTTACAGCCGGTTTATGGCCGAAAGGGGCAGGATGGAGGCCTGCCCAGTGACATGCAGAGCCCGCCCGCGCGGGCCCAGAGGAAGGACACGACGTGCGCGTACTCGTCGTCGAGGACGAGCAGCTGCTCGCCGACGCGGTGGCCACCGGACTGCGCCGGGAGGCCATGGCCGTCGACGTGGTGTACGACGGCGCGGCCGCCCTGGAGCGCATCGGCGTGAACGACTACGACGTGGTCGTGCTCGACCGGGACCTCCCGGTCGTGCACGGCGACGACGTCTGCCGCAAGATCGTCGAACTCGGCATGGCGACGCGCGTGCTGATGCTCACGGCGTCCGGCGACGTCAGCGACCGCGTCGAGGGCCTGGAGCTCGGCGCGGACGACTACCTCCCCAAGCCCTTCGCGTTCACCGAACTGACGGCACGCGTGCGTGCGCTCGGACGCCGTACGACGGTGGCCCTGCCGCCCGTTCTGGAGCGCTCCGGGATCAAGCTCGACCCCAACCGCCGCGAGGTCTTCCGGGACGGCCGGGAGATCCAGCTCGCGCCGAAGGAGTTCGCGGTCCTGGAAGTGCTCATGCGCAGCGAAGGCGCGGTCGTCTCGGCCGAGCAGCTCCTGGAGAAGGCCTGGGACGAGAACACCGACCCGTTCACCAACGTCGTACGGGTCACCGTGATGACCCTGCGCCGCAAGCTCGGCGAGCCCGCGGTCATCGTGACCGTGCCCGGCTCGGGATACCGGATCTGACCCCTTCATGACCACTGCCCCGGTGCCGCCGTCGGCGCCCCCCAAGCCGACCTGGGACCCCGTACGCCCCGAGCCGCCCTTCCCGTGGCTGCGTCCGACGATCCGGATACGGCTCACGCTGCTGTACGGCGGGATGTTCCTGATCGCGGGCATCCTGCTGCTCTCGATCATCTACCTCCTCGCGGCGGACGCCCTGCGCAGCGGCTCCGTGCCGACCCTGCGGATCAGCGCCGAGGGCGCTGTCACCATCAGCAGCCCGCAGTGCCCCGCGGTCGGCGCGGCCGTCAGCCAGGGCGATCTGAACGCCGCCATCTCGGAGTGCGCGGAGTCCGTGCGCCAGCACGCCCTGGACAACCTCCTGAGCCGCTCGCTGCTCGCCCTGCTCGGGCTCAGCGTGATCGCGTTCGCCTTCGGGTACGCGATGGCCGGGCGGGTGCTGTCGCCGCTCGGCCGGATCACCCGGATCGCCCGCAAGGTGGCCGGGTCCGACCTCTCCCGGCGGATCGAGCTGGACGGCCCGGACGACGAGCTCAAGGAGCTCTCGGACACCTTCGACGAGATGCTGGAGCGCCTGGAGCGCGCCTTCACCGCCCAGCAGCGGTTCGTCGCCAACGCCTCGCACGAGCTGCGGACCCCGCTGGCGATCAACCGCACCCTGCTTGAGGTGCAGCTCTCCGATCCGGGAGCGCCCGTCGAGGTCCAGCAGCTCGGCAAGACGCTGCTGGCCACCAACGAGCGCAGCGAGCAGCTGGTGGAGGGCCTGCTGCTGCTCGCCCGCAGCGACAACCAGATCGTGGAGCGCAAGCCCGTGGACCTCGCCGAGGTCGCCTCGCGCGCGATCGACCAGGTACGGGCCGAGGCGGCGGACCGGGGGGTGGAGATCCGCGGCGAGCGCGCGCTCGCGGTGGTCCAGGGCAACGGCGTCCTGCTGGAGCGGATCGCGCTCAACCTGGTGCAGAACGCCGTGCGCTACAACGCTCCCGACCAGGGATGGGTCGAGGTGCGCACCGAGGTGCAGCACGGCCAGGCGGTGCTCCAGGTGAGCAACACGGGTCCCGTGGTGCCCGCCTACGAGATCGACAACCTCTTCGAGCCCTTCCGGCGGCTGCGCACCGAGCGCACCGGCAGCGACAAGGGCGTCGGGCTCGGGCTGTCCATCGCGAGGTCGGTGGCGAGGGCCCACGGAGGCCGTATCATCGCCGAGCCGCGTGAGGGGGGTGGTCTCGTGATGCGAGTCACCCTGTCCCTCTGAGATGCCGCGTGAGAGGTCACTCTGGATTTGCCCGCAAGTTCGCTTTTAGCGGAATTTTCGGGACCTGCCGCCAGGGAGATCCGTGTGGGATCGATCACAAAGGCGAATTTTCGGCCATCCACTCTCTGTGATCACCAAGGTCCCCAGAAAGCCGGGAAAATCCGGGTTTTGGGGGGTCTTGATCACGGGAAGTACACGGGGTGGCGGCCGTGAACTGCGATATTCGGACCGTGTACGGTCCTCCTCGCCATCCAAGTCGATCACCTCTTCAGAGGTGCGGTTGGGTGTCGATTGAGTAACAGACCTTGATGTGAGGCAAAATCTCCGCCTCGGGTCGGGCACAAGTCCGGCCTCTCACGCGTTACGAGCGCTGAGACACCACAGACACCCGGAGGGGGAGAGCGACATGGCAACGGATTACGACACCCCACGCAAGACCGATGACGACCTCAACGAGGACAGCATCGAAGAACTGAAGGCGCGGCGGAACGACAAGTCGACGTCCACCGTCGACGTCGACGAGTTCGAGGCCGCCGAAGGCCTGGAGCTGCCCGGCGCGGACCTGTCGAACGAGGAGCTCGCCGTCAGGGTGCTCCCCAAGCAGCAGGACGAGTTCACCTGCATGAGCTGCTTCCTGGTGCACCACAGGTCCCAGCTGGCGCGGGAGAAGAACGGACAGCCCATCTGCCGCGACTGCGACTGAGGTCGGTCGGCCGTGACAGGGTCGAAGCCGCCCCGGAAGCGGCGCTTCCGCAAGGCGGTGGGCGACACCCCGTACGACGGCGTCCGTGACGGCGAGCGAGGCTGGTCGGCCTCGCTCGAGCCAACGGACGGCCCGCACGACGGGAGCGACGCCCTGGCCAGGCCCGGCCGACTGGCAACAGCCACAGAAGGAGTACGCAAGGGCGGCCGCACAGCGAAGGCCGCGGTCGGCCACCTGGCCGACCGGATCATCGACCTCGCACCACGCGTGCCGGTGCGCGATCTCGCCGCCCTGCGACAGCAGTTTCCGGGCCTGGGGCCCGAGGAGATCGCCGACAAACTGGTGGCCGGGGCCTGTCGTGCCACCTCGACCGTCGGCGCGGGCGTGGGAGTGGCCGCCGCGATGCCGGTACCGCCCGCGATGCCCGCCGAACTGGCCGCCGAGATCACCGGCGTCGCCGCGATCGAGCTGAAGCTGATCGCCGAACTGCGCGAGGTCTACGGGCTGCGCCCCGAGGGCAACCTCACCCAGCGCTCCACCGCGTATCTGACCTCCTGGTCCCGCGAGCGCGGAATCGACGTGGCCAAGACGGCCTCGATCAGCGCCGCGCTCAGCACCCAGGCGAAGCGCGAGCTGCGGCAGCAGATCATGAAGCGCACGGTCAGGAACCTGCCCAACCTGGCGCCGTTCCTGGTGGGAGCCGCCGTCGGCGCGGTGATGAACCGCCGGGACACCAGGAAACTCGCCGCACGCGTCCGCGCGGACCTGCGCCGCGCACAGGTGCCCTGGGACGCCCTGCCGGACCAGCCGCCCCTCCCGACCCCGCTCGAACTGTCGAAGGCCGAGCCGTCGCGCGTGGAGCCGCCGGAGGACCGCCAGCAGGCCGTCGAAGGCCCCCAAGGCCCTGTCGAAGGCCCCTGAGCCGCTGGCCAGACCCGCGGGTCCCGTCCCCTAGGCCCAGCCGTCCTCAGGCGCAGGCCCAGCCGGTCTCAGGCGCAGAGTCAGGCACAGGAGGTCAGGGCCGTCAGGCGTCAGGACGCCCGGACCGCCTCCAGCGCCGCTGCCAGGGCCCGCGGATCGCGGGTCGACACATAGACGTACGGCGTCGGGTCCGACGGGTCGGTGACCGCTACGCGCAGCGCCGTAGGAATGTAAGCGCGCAGCAGCATGTAGGCGCGCGGATCGGCCTTGTGCGTACGCCAGGCGCGCGCCTGCTCCGCGTCGAGCACCTCGGCCGCGCCCAGCGCCGCCACCGGAATCCTGGCGTCCCCCGCGACCAGCGACCCGGCCACCACCCGCACCCGGACCGAGCCGTACGAGCTGACCGCGACGGCCGCGAGCGCCCCGGCGCCGATCAGACCGCCGAGCATCGGGAGCGGGCCGAGCGGCAGCAGCATCAGGCCCCCGGCGACGCCGAGCAGGGCCACGATGACCCACCACGAACGGGGCGCGGTCAGACGTTCTTCAAAGAGCTGGGCTGAGGGCTGCATGAAACCCAGCTTGGCACGGTGCCCCGGACCCGCGGCCACGCAGGTAGGGTCTGCGGCTGTGAGTGGACGAACAACGTTGACACCCCCAGGCGACGCGGTACCGCCCGAGCGGCACCCCGAGGCCCCCGCGCCCGGTGAGCTGCTCGGCGCGCACTACGAGTACTGCTTCGGCTGCGGCGGCGGCCAGCCGCACGGTCTGCACCTCCAGGCGCGGGCCGCCGACGGCGTGGCCATCACCGCCGAGTTCACGGTGAAGCCCGAGCACCAGGGGGCGCCGGGCCTCGCGCACGGCGGCGTACTGACCACCGCCCTGGACGAGACGCTGGGCTCGCTGAACTGGCTGCTGCGCGTCATCGCGGTGACCGGACGGCTGGAGACGGACTTCGTCCGGCCCGTCCCCGTGGACACCGTGCTGTATCTGGAGGCCGAGGTCACCGCGGTGTCCGGGCGCAAGATCTACTCCACGGCCACCGGCCGGATCGGCGGCCCCGACGGGCCCGTGGCGGTCCGGGCCGACGGCCTGTTCATCGAGGTCAAGGTCGACCACTTCATCGACAACGGCCGCCCGGCCGAGATCGAGGCCGCCATGAGCGACCCGGACCAGGTCAAGCGGGCCCGCGCCTTCGAGGTGAACCCGTGACCCCCGCCCCGCGCGAGCCGCTGCCCGTACGGATCCGCCGCCTGGACCCTCAGGTGCCGCTTCCGGAGTACGCCCACCCCGGCGACGCCGGAGCCGACCTGCGGACCACCCAGTCCTGTGTGCTCGCCCCCGGCGAGCGCGCGGTGCTGCCCACCGGGGTGGCGTTCGCGCTGCCCGAGGGGTACGCGGCCTTCGTGCACCCGCGCTCCGGCCTCGCCGCCCGCTGCGGTGTCTCCATGGTGAATGCCCCAGGGACGGTGGATGCCGGGTACCGTGGGGAGATCAAGGTGATCGTGGTGAATCTCGACCCGCGCGAGAGCGTGCGGTTCGAGCGCTTCGACCGGATCGCCCAGCTGGTCGTCCAGCAGGTCGAGCGGGTCCGCTTCCAGGAGGTGGCGGAACTGCCCGGCTCGGTACGGGCCGAGGGGGGCTTCGGTTCCACCGGCGGCCATGCCGCCGTGGACGGCACGGCGGGCGGTCCGCAGCCCGGTAACCAATACGCTTCGGTCGCACACGACCGGGAAGGACAGTGACGTGTTCGGACGTCGTAAGAAGGGTGCCGCCGACGACGCGGCCGGCGAGGCCGAGCAGGTCGGCGGACAGCCCGGAGACCTGACCCCCGAAGGCACGGACGCCACGGACGCCACGGACGCCACGGGAGACGCGGCGACCTCGGCGGGGGAGGCCGAGGCTCAGCGGGTGAACCTGCCGCCCGCGCCCCGCCCCGACGGCCCCTGGGACCTCTCCGAGGTCCGTGAGCCAGGCGAGGGCCGGGTGGACCTCGGCGGCATCTTCGTGCCCGGAGTCGAGGGCATGGAGCTGCGCGTCGAGGTCGCGGGTGACGCGATCGTCGCGGCGACCGTCGTGCTGCGCGACAGCGCCGTACAGCTCCAGGCCTTCGCCGCCCCCAAGCGGGAGGGCATCTGGGGCGAGGTCCGCGAGGAGATCGCCTCCGGCATCACCCAGCAGGGCGGCGTCATCGACGAGATCGAGGGCCCGCTGGGCTGGGAGCTGCGCGCCCAGGTCCCGGTACAGCTGCCGGACGGCACGGGCGGCGTACAGGTGGTCCGCTTCATCGGCTGCGACGGGCCGCGCTGGTTCCTGCGCGGAGTGATCTCCGGCCAGGGCGCCGTGCGACCTGATGCCGCGGGCCTGCTGGAAAGCATCTTCCGGGACACCGTCGTGGTACGCGGCGACGCCCCGATGGCCCCGCGTGACCCGATCGTCCTCAAGCTGCCGGACGACGCCCAGATGGTCGCCGAAGGCGTCCAGCAGCAGGAGCCGCAGGCCCAGGAAGGCTCCCGCTTCGCCGGTGGCATGGGGCAGCTCGCCCGCGGCCCGGAGATCACCGAGGTCCGCTGACGGCCGACGCCGCAGGGCCGCCGGACCAGCGACCTGTGGCCTGCCAGCCGCCTGCCCGTGGGGCCCGTACGTCCCCCTCGTTCGGCGCGGATGTACGGGCCACCGGCATGCCCGCCCGGCCGAGCAGCGGCCACGCGCGCGTACCCGCCCGACGCGGCGAGCGGGGTCTGGCAGACAATGAGGCCATGGCACGCGGCAGGCTTCGGATCTACATCGGTGCGGCACCGGGCGTCGGCAAGACGTACGCGATGCTCGCCGAGGCGCACCGCAGGGTGGAGCGCGGCACCGACTGCGTGATCGCCGCCGTGGAGCCCCACGCCCGGCCGCGCACCGAGGCGCTCCTGCACGGCCTGGAACAGATACCGCGACGCGAGCTGGGCCGCCCCGGCGCCGCCCGCGCCGAGATGGACGTGGACGCCGTCCTGGCGCGCGCCCCCGCCGTCGCCCTGGTCGACGAGATCGCCCACACCAACGCCCCCGGCTCGCGGCACGCCAAGCGCTGGCAGGACGTCGAGGACCTGCTGGCCGCCGGGATCGACGTCGTCTCCACGGTCAACATCCAGCACCTGGAGTCGCTGGGCGACGTGGTCGAGTCGATCACCGGGGTACGGCAGCGGGAGACCGTGCCCGACGAGGTCGTGCGCCGCGCGGACCAGGTCGAACTGGTCGACATGTCACCCCAGGCGCTGCGCCGGCGGCTGGCGCACGGCAACATCTACCAGCTCGCCGAGATCGACGCGGCCCTCTCCCGCTACTTCCGCCCCGGAAACCTCACCGCGCTGCGCGAGCTGGCCCTGCTGTGGGTGGCCGACCGGGCCGACGAGTACCTCCAGCAGTACCGGGGCGAGCACGGCATCCACTCCACCTGGCGGGCGCGCGAGCGCATCGTCGTGGGGCTGACCGGCGGCCCCGAGGGGCGGACCCTGATCCGCCGCGCGGCCCGGATGGGCGCCAAGGGCTCCGGCAGCGAGATCCTCGCCGTCTACATCGCCCGCAGCGACGGCCTCACCGCCGCGTCGCCCAAGGAACTGGCCGTCCAGCGCACCCTCGTCGAGGACCTGGGCGGCACCTTCCACCACGTCGTCGGCGACGACATACCGGCGTCCCTGCTGGAGTTCGCCCGCGGCGTCAACGCCACCCAGATCGTGCTCGGCTCCAGCCGCCGCAAGTCCTGGCAGTACGTCTTCGGGCCCGGCGTCGGCGCGACCGTCGCCCGCGACTCGGGCACCGACCTCGATGTGCACATCGTCACGCACGACGAGGTCGGCACGGGCCGCGGACTGCCCGTGGCCCGCCGCGCCCGGCTCGGCCGCGCCCGGACCGTCGCCGGCTGGGCGGTCGGCATCGGCGGCCCGGCCCTGCTGACCCTGTCGCTCATCCACCTCGTCGGCGACCTCGGCCTCGCCAACCACATGATGCTCTTCCTGGCGCTGTCCGTGGCCGCCGCGATGCTCGGCGGACTGCGCCCCGCGCTGGCGTCGGCGGTGTTCGGCTCGATCCTGCTGAACTACTACTTCACCGTCCCCGAGCACCGGTTCCTGATATCGGACCCCACGCACATCGTCGCCATCGCGGTGTTCGTCGCGGTCGCGGTCGCGGTGGCGTCGGTGGTGGACCTCGCCGCCCGGCGCACCCAGCAGGCCGCCCGGCTGCGCGCCGAGTCCGAGATCCTGTCCTTCCTCGCGGGAAGCGTGCTGCGCGGCGAGACCACCCTGGACGCCCTCCTGGAGCGGGTCCGCGAGACCTTCGCCATGGAGTCCGTCGCCCTCCTGGAGAGGCACAGCGACGTCGAGCCGTGGGTGTGCGCGGGCAGCGTCGGCTCCCAGCAGCCGGGCCGCCCCGAGGACGCGGACGTGGACGTACCGGTCGGCGACCATATGGCGCTCGCGCTCTCCGGGCGCGTGCTGCCCGCCGAGGACCGCAGGGTGCTCGGCGCCTTCGCCGCGCAGGCCGCCGTGGTCCTGGACCGTGAGCGGCTGCGCAGCGAGGCCCAGCGGGCCCGCGCGCTCGCCGAGGGCAACCGCATCCGCACCGCCCTGCTCGCCGCCGTCAGCCATGACCTGCGCACCCCGCTGGCGGCCATCAAGGCGGCGGTCAGCTCGTTGCGCTCCGACGACGTCGCCTGGTCCCCGCAGGACCGCGCCGAACTGCTCGCGGGCATCGAGGACGGCGCGGACCGGCTGAACCACCTGGTCGGCAACCTGCTGGACATGTCACGGCTGCGGACCGGCACCGTCACCCCGCTGATCCGGGAGATCGACCTGGACGAGGTCGTGCCCATGGCGCTCGGCGGCGTACCGGACGGCAGCGTGGAACTGGACGTTCCCGAGACCCTCCCGATGGTCGCGGCCGACAAGGGGCTCCTGGAGCGGGCCGTCGCCAACGTCGTCGAGAACGCCGTCAAGTACAGCCCCGGCGACACGGCGGTCACGGTGGCCGCGAGCGCGCTCGGCGACCGCGTCGAGCTCCGGGTGGCCGACCGCGGCCCCGGCGTCCCGGACGACGCGAAAGAGACTGTCTTCGAGCCCTTCCAGCGCTACGGAGACGCCCCCAGGGGCGCCGGGGTGGGGCTCGGGCTCGCGGTCGCGCGGGGCTTCGTGGAGGCCATGCGTGGCACGCTGAACGCCGAGGACACTCCGGGCGGCGGCCTCACCATGGTCCTCACGCTGCCCGCGGCGTCCGGGCGGCCGCCCGCCAGGCCCGACCTCTCCGCCCGGATCGCCTCGTGATCAGAAAGCAGGTTTCCATGACCAGGGTGCTCGTGGTCGACGACGAGCCGCAGATCGTCCGCGCGCTGGAGATCAACCTGAAGGCACGCCAGTACGAGGTCGACGCCGCGTCCGACGGCGCCGGGGCGCTGCGGCTCGCGGCCGCCCGCCGCCCGGACGTCGTCGTCCTGGACCTCGGGCTGCCCGACATGGACGGCGTCGACGTGATCCGGGGCCTGCGCCTCTCGACCAGGGTGCCGGTCCTGGTGCTGTCCGCCCGGCACAGCTCGGACGAGAAGGTCCAGGCGCTCGACGCGGGCGCCGACGACTACGTGACCAAGCCCTTCGGGATGGACGAGCTGCTGGCCAGGCTCCGCGCCGCGGTCCGCCGCGCGGAGCCCACCGGGGGCGGCGACGAGGACGTACTGGTGGAGACCGGGGACTTCAGCGTCGACCTGGCCGCGAAGAAGGTGAACCGCGACGGCCGGGACGTACGCCTGACCCCCACCGAGTGGCACCTGCTGGAGGTGCTGGTGCGCAACACCGGCCGTCTGGTCGGCCAGAAGGAGCTGCTCCAGGAGGTCTGGGGCCCCTCGTACGGCACCGAGACGAACTACCTGCGGGTCTACATGGCCCAGCTGCGGCGCAAGCTGGAGGCGGACCCCTCGCACCCCAGGCACTTCATCACGGAACCGGGAATGGGATACCGGTTCGAGCGATAGCCCCCGGAGCCTCGTCGAGCCGCCGGAATCCCGTCGAGCCCCGGAGCCTCGCCGAGTCGCCGGAACCCCTCCCGCCACCGGCGTTGATCCCCCCTCCCGCGACCCCGGTACCCTTCCCCTATGAGCCCAGTTCCTCGATCAGAGAAGTCGGCGGGCCGGCTCCGCCGGATGCTCGGCCGACTGTCCTCCTCGTCGGAGGACCAGGAGTCGGAGGAGCTCCAGGAGCGGTCGGCGACCGCGGGCTGCACCCCTATCGGAGACTGCCAGGACCGCGAGATGGTGACGGTTGCTGGTACGTTGCGCACGGTAGCCCTCAAGCCACGGGCCGGAGTCCCCTCGCTGGAGGCGGAGCTCTTCGACGGCTCGGCCCCCCTGGACGTGGTGTGGCTCGGCAGGCGCGCGATCGTGGGCATAGAACCGGGACGCAAGCTGATCGCTTCGGGCCGGATATCCATAAGCCATGGCCGCAGAGTGCTCTTCAATCCCAAATACGAACTCAGACCGCTCGGACGGGAGTAGCCGGTGACGTCTGTCGACAAGCCGACCGATCAGGTGAGCCAGCACGACGGCGCCGCGAGCCAGCGGGACGGTGACGCCCAAGCGGTCACCCAGGCCGCGCTGCTCGACGCGTTCGGCGGCGTGCGGGGCACCGTCGAGACGATGCTTCCCGGTCTGCTCTTCGTGATGATCTTTACGATCAACCGGGACCTGCACAGCGCGGCGATCGCCGCACTGTGCGTCGCGGTCGTCCTGGTCGTCGTCCGGCTCGCCCGCAGGGACACCGTCAAGCACGCCTTCAGCGGCGTCTTCGGGGTCGCGGTCGGTGTGGCCTTCGCCCTCTTCACCGGCGATGCCAAGAACTTCTACCTGCCGGGCATGCTCTACGGCCTCGGCCTCGGCCTCGCTTTCGTGGTGTCCGCGCTGGTGGGGTTCCCGCTGCTCGGCGTCCTGCTCGGGCCGATCTTCCGCGAGAACCTCTCCTGGCGCACCCGCAACCCCGGCCGCAAGAAGGCCTACGTCAAGGCCAGCCTCGCCTGGGGCACGGTCTTCCTGGCCAAGGCCGCGATTCTCTTCCCGCTCTACTGGTGGGCGGACACCACCCAGCTCGGCTGGGTGCTGATCGCGCTGAAGCTGCCGCCGATGGTGCTGGCCGTCTACTTCACGTGGCTCTTCCTGTCCAAGGCGCCGCCGCCGATCGACGTGTTCGCCGAGATGGAGGCCGAGGAGCGGGCCGAACAGGCCGCGAAGGCCGAACGGGAGCGCGCGGCGGCCGAGCGGGGCGAGGCGTAGCCACGCGCGACCGTACGCACGCCCGCGAGCGGGCTGGGCTGGCCCTGCGCGCAGGGCGGCGCATAGCCGTTCGTGCGCATCCAGCGCGTGGGGCCGGTCATACGTTGTACGGCGCGCGGCCGAGGCCAGACGCGTGTGGCGCGGCCCGTCGGGCTTGCGAGGTTACGGAGGTACGGCGGGGCCGGGCGGCAGCGAGGCGCGCCCTGGCAGGGCGGCGCGCCCTGACGGCTGGGTCGGCCCTGGCAGCCAGGCGGGGTGACGGCCGGGTTGGGACCTGCGGCCGGGTTGGGACCTGCGGCCGGGCCGGCCCGGCGACTGGCTGGGCCCGGCCGCGTGCGGTGCGGGCGGCGGTGCCGGGGACGGGGCTGGCGCGGGGCCCGGTCGTACCCGTACCGAGAGGGGGCCTCAGGCGCGTACCGACAGCAGGTCCTCCAGCTGCTCCTCCTGGGCCTGGGCCGCCACGAACAGCAGTTCGTCACCCGCCTCCAGGGCATCGTCCGGACCCGGTGTGAGCACCCGCGTGCCGCGGATGATCGTGACCAGCGAGGTGTCCTCGGGCCACGCGATATCGCCGATCCGGGTCCCGGCCAGAGCCGACTCGGGCGGCAGCGTCAGCTCCACCAGGTTCGCGTCGCCATGGCTGAAGCGCAGCAGCCGGACCAGGTCGCCGACGCTCACCGCCTCCTCGACCAGGGCCGACATCAGCCGGGGCGTGGAGACCGCGACATCCACGCCCCAGGCCTCGTTGAACAGCCACTCGTTCCGGGGGTTGTTCACGCGCGCGACGACCCGCGGGACGCCGTACTCGGTCTTCGCCAGCAGCGACACGACCAGGTTGACCTTGTCGTCACCGGTAGCGGCGATCACCACCTGGCAGCGCTGCAGCGCCGCCTCGTCCAGCGAGGTGATCTCACAGGCGTCGGCCAGCAGCCACTCGGCGTGCGGCACCCGCTCCACCGAGATCGCGGTCGGCGCCTTGTCGATCAGCAGGACCTCGTGCCCGTTCTCCAGCAGCTCACCCGCGATGGAACGACCCACCGCGCCCGCTCCGGCGATGGCGACCCTCATCGGCGACCCTCCTTCGGGCCTTCGGCGAACGCCGCCTCGACCTTCTCGACCTCGTCGGTGCGCATCATCACATGCACCAGGTCGCCCTCCTGTAGCACCGCCTGCGAAGTCGGGACGATCGCTTCGCCCAGCCGGGTGAGGAACGCGACGCGCACGCCCGTCTCCTCCTGCAACTTGCTGATCTTATGACCGACCCAGGCGGTGGACGCGTACACCTCCGCCAGCTGCACCCCTCCCGTGGGGTCGCGCCACAGCGGCTCCGCCCCCGACGGCAGCAGGCGGCGCAGCATCTGGTCGGCGGTCCAGCGGACCGTGGCCACGGTAGGGATGCCCAGACGCTGGTAGACCTCGGCGCGGCGCGGGTCGTAGATACGGGCCGCGACGTTCTCGACGCCGAACATCTCGCGGGCGACGCGGGCGGCGATGATGTTGGAGTTGTCGCCGCTGCTCACCGCGGCGAAGGCGCCCGCGTCCGTGATGCCCGCCTCGCGCAGGGTGTCCTGGTCGAAGCCGACCCCGGTCACCCGACGGCCGCCGAAGCCGGAGCCCAGACGGCGGAAGGCCGTGGGGTCCTGGTCGATCACCGCGACCGTGTGCCCCTGCTGCTCCAGGGTCTGCGCGAGTGCGGCCCCCACTCGCCCGCAGCCCATGATGACGATGTGCACGCCCGTCCTTCCGGATGTCCTTCGTGGTGCGCTCAGGCTCCTCAGCCTGGCAGAGGCTCCTCAGCCTGGCAGAAGCCTGTCAGACCGAGCCCCAAGCTACACATGGGCGGCGGACGGCCGTCGGCCACGTAGACTTGAAGGCTGTCGTCGACTTGAAGGCCGTCGTCCGGCCGCACGCATTCGATCTCTTGGAGCCATCCCACCATGCAGGCAGAACCGAAGAACTCGCTGGTGGGTCAGGAGTACGAGGTCGAGATCGGCCCCGTCGCCCACGGCGGCCACTGCATCGCCCGCACCGCCGACGGGCGGGTGCTGTTCGTCCGGCACACGCTGCCCGGCGAGAAGGTCGTCGCGCGGGTCACGGACGGCGAGGAGGACTCCCGCTTCCTGCGCGCGGACGCGGTCCAGGTGCTTGAGGCGTCCAAGGACCGGGTCGAGGCCCCCTGCCCGTACGCCGGGCCCGGCAGGTGCGGCGGCTGCGACTGGCAGCACGCCAAGCCGGGCGCGCAGCGCCGCCTCAAGGGCGAGGTGATCGCCGAGCAGCTCCAGCGGCTCGCGGGCCTCACCCCCGAGGAGGCGGGCTGGGACGGCACGGTCATGCCCGCCGAGGGCGACAAGCTCCCCGCGGGCGAGGTCCCGGCCTGGCGCACCCGTGTCCAGTACGCGGTCGACGCCGAGGGCCGCGCCGGACTGCGCCGCCACCGCTCGCACGAGGTCGAACCGATCGACCACTGCATGATCGCGGCCCCCGGAGTGACCGAACTGGGTATCGAGAAGCGCGCCTGGGACGGCATGGAGTCCGTCGAGGCCATCGCGGCCACCGGTTCGGGCGACCGCCAGGTGATCCTCACCCCGCGCCCCGGCGCCCGGCTGCCGCTCGTCGAGCTCGACAAGCCGGTCTCCGTACTCCGCGTCGACGAACGCGACGGCGGTGTGCACCGCGTGCACGGCCGCGCCTTCGTCCGCGAGCGCGCCGACGGCCGCACCCACCGGGTGGGCAACGGCGGCTTCTGGCAGGTCCACCCCAAGGCCGCCGACACCCTGGTCAAGGCCGTGATGCAGGGCCTGCTGCCGCGCAAGGGCGACATGGCCCTCGACCTGTACTGCGGCGTGGGCCTGTTCGCGGGCGCCATCGCCGACCGGGTCGGCGAGCAGGGCGCCGTACTCGGCATCGAGTCCGGCAAGCGCGCCGTGGAGGACGCCCGCCACAACCTCAGGGACTTCGACCGCGTACGCATCGAACAGGGCAAGGTCGACCAGGCCCTGCCCCGCACCGGCATCACCGAGGTCGACCTGGTCGTCCTCGACCCGCCCCGCGCGGGCGCCGGCAAGCAGACCGTACGCCACCTGACGAGCCTCGGCCCCCGCCGCATCGCCTACGTCGCCTGCGACCCGGCCGCACTGGCCCGCGACCTGGCGTACTTCCGCGACGGCGGCTACCGGGTCCGCACGCTGCGGGCGTTCGACCTCTTCCCGATGACGCATCACGTGGAGTGCGTGGCGATTCTGGAGCCTGCCGCGAAGGGCGCCTGACCTGCGGGTTGCCGTGGCGCACGATTATGGCCGTACGGCCCCGTGACCTCTGCCACGGGGCCGTACGGCGGCGGGGGACACGAAGCGCCCTTCTTGCTTGTCAGAAGCTGATGTCCGGACCGTCCGCGTTCAGCTTCAGGTCTCCACGCTGTACACCGGACGGTCCTCGATCCCCAGGGCGCGCATCAGCTCGTTGGTCGGAATCCTGTACCTGCCCCCGACGCGGAGAACGGAGCAGGGGAACTCGTCCCTGCGGACCAACCGGTACGCGGTCGTGGAGCCGATCCCGAGCGCTCGGGCCGCCGTCCGCAGATCCACCGCGACGGGCAGGTCGAACATCTCGGTGAAACTGAGTCGGCCTTCTGCCGGGTCCTTCATCCTCGCCTCCCCGCCGGGCGAACCGATCGGCCGTTCACGCGGCGCCCGGACCGTTGCTTCTTCCGGGGGGCGTGGCACGTCGAACGGTCCCCCGGACCGTCGTCGGTGTCGACGAGGACCCCCGTGCGCAGATGCTCCGGGCGGACCCGGAAGCGCAGCGGTGCGCGCAGCCCGTCCGGGGAGTCCGGACGGTCGACCCGCACGTCCAGGCTCTCCTCGTTCGGAGCGTCCGCCTCCCCGCCGGACGCGGTGAGTCCGCGTTCTCGGGCGATGCGGTCGACCTCGGTGGAGGGGAACTCCCGCAGGCCGTCGCGGGCGAAGCGCCACGCCCTGGTGCGCGCCGCGTGGATCAGAGAGGAGCTGGAGAGGCGGCTCGCGGCGTCCGGGGCCGCCAGTTCCTCCAGGAGGGCCAAGGCCATCTCGGCTTCCACGTCCGACCGGTCGGCGCGCAGGCGCGTGCAGACGCGGTGGACCGTCCCGGTCAGCCGGGGCAAGACCAGCCAGATCACCAGGAGCTTCCCGGTGCCGTGTGGAGCGAGGTCACTCAGCGCGGTGCGGAGTACCTCCTTCCAGACCGCGGCGGCGAACTGCGGGTCGGAGCCCGGACCGTACAAGGCCTCGTACGTCTCGGCGGCGGTTAGCCGGACCGGCTCCGCCCGCTCGACGCCCGTAGAAACGGTCACGAGGACCGTGTCGCCGAGCCGGGGTTGGTCGAAGTGCCGCCTCACCGAGGCGAACACACTGCTGGATAGCGCGTACATCAGGAAATGTCCTCTCACCTGTGGGGTGGTCATATCACCCCAGATGCGGATGGAACGGAAGGGGGTCCCAGGCGCCCCACTTTGATGCGTGCGTATGCGGTGTTGGTCTTGTCGACCGGGATTCGCCGACTTCGACCACGAGCGTGTGACAGGTGCGGTGGGTGCCCGTCCGGGACGGGCACCCATGAGTTGTGGAGCTCAGGCGGTCTCGGAGGGCGAGGCGTCCGGCGCCTCGGTGCGCGGGTTCGTCGGCGTGGTGCCCTCGGTCTGGCCGACCGCCCGCCGGCGGCGGCTCGGCGGCCAGTCGGGGGACTGGCGCAGACGGCTCACCCGACGGTTTCGCTGACGGTTGTTCATAGAGCTTCGGGTTCCTTCCTGATGGGTCGATGGATGACTACGCCGCCCGTCTCGTGCTGCTGCGAGCGGCTGGTGCCATCGTGCCCAGGGGTGAGGGAAGGCCGCGGAGCGGAAACTGAGGAAAAACTGAGGCCTGAGGGGGCGTGAAGGAGTGAGCGCGTGTGAAGCGGCATACCGCGGCGCACAGATGAAGGGCGGTGCCGTGGAGGGGCCGTACCACTACTTCCGGTGCGGAGAAGGGAAGGGCGATGGAGGGGCACGTGCTGGGCCCGGTCAGAGCCGAAGGGAACGACGGCGGACGGGTCTTCGGAGTGTCGAAGCCGGCCGCGCTGTTCGCGCTTATGGCGACGTCACCTGGCTGCCGGTGTACCCGGAAGGAGATCGCCGACGTCCTTTGGGAGGGCGAGGGGAACGTCGACCAGCGGGTGGACCGCGCCATCTCCGACCTGCGGGGGCGACTGGGCAGGGAGGCCGTGCCGCAGGGCACGTCGGGATACTGCAGGCTCCGCGTGCCGGAGGGCGGCGTCGATCTGCTCCGCTTCCGCGGCAGGGTGGCGAGGGCCGAGGGGCTGAGCGATCCGGAGCGGTTCGAGCAGCTCGGT
The DNA here is from genome assembly GCF_054788135.1 of Streptomyces sp. O3. Lineage (NCBI taxonomy): Bacteria > Bacillati > Actinomycetota > Actinomycetes > Kitasatosporales > Streptomycetaceae > Streptomyces > Streptomyces sp. O3. Next base: position 178,383 of record NZ_JBTVYK010000003.1, on the reverse strand, counting down.
GCGGCCCTGGAGGAGTGGGACGGCGGCGAGCCCCTGCGTGGGCTGACCGGGAGGGGCTTCCGGCTGCGCCGGGAGGAGATACGGGCCGAGTTGATGGCCGCCGTGTACGCCCGGCTGGACGCCGCCTGGAAATCCTGGGAGAGGAAATGGCTCCGCGAGGAGACGGAGAAATGGTTCGAGCAGGCGCCGGATCTGCCCCAGGTCTTCCGGTTCTACCTGCTCGCCCACGATGACCTGCCAAAGCGACGGCGTGAACGGCTCATCAAGGAATGGGAGAAGCGCAACGGAAAGCCGGACGCCGATGTGCAGAGCGCCATCGACCTGGTCCGGGGAGTCGCCCACCGGTCGAGCGGGACGCCCCTGCCGCCCGTGCCCGACCAGTTGCCCGGCGGCGCACCCAGGCCGGTCGGGCAGGACGCACTGATCCGCGGCCTCGCGAAAGCCGTGTGCGAGGAACAGGACGCCGGCAACCTGGCGCTGGTCCTCATCAGCGGTATGGCGGGTGTCGGGAAGAGCACGGTGGCCCACTGCCTCGCCCGCCGGCTGCGGCAGCGCTTCCCCGACGGGGTGCTCTACGCCGGACTGAACGGGTTCGCCCACGGAGACGTGCGGCCCGCCGAACCGGGCGAGGTCCTGGACGGGTTCCTGGCCGCGCTGCCGCCCTACACCACGGTGACCGGACTCGAGAGCAAGAGCAACGCGCTGCGGTCGGCACTGGCCCACCGCTCGGCACTCATCGTCCTCGACGACGCGCTCGACGCCCGGCAGGTGCTGCCGCTGCTGCCCGGAGACGGCACCTGTGCCGTGATCGTCACCAGCCGCAACGACCTTCTGCGCCTGCGGTCTGAGAGAAAGGTGCTGTTCCGCAAGATGGAGCCGCTGCGAGAGGCGGACGCCCTGGAAGTGCTCCAGGAGAAGGTGTCGGTCGCGGACCGGGCGAAGTACGCCCAGGCCTTCAGCGATCTGGTCCGGCTCTGCGGCCGGCTGCCGCTGGCCCTCGTCGTGGTGGCCCGGCTCCTGGATGACGGTGCGCGTCCGCTGCGTACCCTCCCCGCCCTGGTGCGGCAGATGGAGGAGGAGCGGGCGAAGCTGGACACCCTGCACCTGCCGGAGCACGAACTGTCGGTCCGTGCCGCGCTGAACTGCTCCGCACGCGTACTCGGTGAGGAGGCCCGGCTGCTGCTGTGGCAGCTCGCTGCCCACCCCGGTCCCACCGCCTCCTGGGAGGCGGTGATGGACCTCGGAAGGGCGGCGGGTGAAGGGACGCGCACCGACCGGGCCCTGGCGGAGCTCGTGGCGGCGAACCTGGTGGAGCTCCAGGGCGACCGCTACGGGCTGCACGACCTCGTGCGGGCCTTCGCCCGCCAGCATGTGCGGCCGGGGCCGGACGGAGAGACGGCGGACATCGAGCGGGCGACCGTACGGCAGGTGCTGGAACATCAGCTGCACAACGTCCGCGCCTGCGACCGGGTGCTCGACCACGAGCGCACCCTTCCCATCGGCGAGCCCGACGGAGTCACGGTCACCGAACCCGCGGAACCGGCACAGGCGATGGGGTTCCTGGACGAGGAGTACCCCGCGGTCCAACGAGGTATCCGGTTAGCCATCGACCAGGGCATCGAACGGTACGAATGGCTGCTTCCGATGGCCCTGGTCACCTATCAGTGGCGCCGTCACCTCCTCGACGACGCGCTGACGAACCTCCGGTACGCCGCCGCGGCAGCGGAATCCGCCGCCGCCCCGGTCGATTGCGCCATGGTCTACCGGATGCTGGCGGGGACACGGTGGCGGCTCGGCATGTACGACGCGGCTGTGGGCCACCTGCGCCGGGCCGTCCGGCTCAGTGAGGAGGACCACAGCGAGGCAGGCCGACTGAGTCTGGCCCGATCGCTGCACCGGCTCGGGATCACCCTGCGCAGGCAGGGCGAGTGGACGGGGGCGGAGGAAGCGCTGTGCCAGGCGCTGGAGTTGTGCGGGGAGGTATCCGACCCGGTCGGGGAGGCGGCCGCCCTGAACGCCATCGGCGCGCTTCACCACGACCGGGGTGATCATGAGCAGGCGCTCCGCCGGTGCGCTGACGCCCTGGACGTGGTGGGGCGCACGGTGGAGCGCAGCGGCCTGGCCGACGTGCTGTTCACCTTGGCCAAGGTGCACCTGGCCCGCTCCGAGCGGGGCGAGGCCGTCTCTCTGTACCGGCGGGCCTGCGACATCTACCGCGAACAGGAGAACTGGCCCAACGAGGGCAAGGCACGACTGCTTTTCGCGGACGTCCTGGTGTCCGCCGGTGAGACCGAGAAGGCGGTACGGGAACTGGAGAGAGTCATCGTGCTGCGCGAGCTGATGGGTGGCGAAGGCGTACGCGAGATCCGGGAGTCGCTGGAAGGGCTGAGGTGACCCGCCGGGCTGGCGACCGCCGGGGCGCCGTCACAGCCGGGGCGGATGCGTGCGGTAGTACTCGGTCGGGTCGGGACGCAACCGCTTCGACGGCCGCCGCGAGCCCAGCCGGGGCAGGTACGGGCGGAGTTGGTCGAACACCTCACGGACATCCGCCGGGCGCTCCTCCGCCTCCCACCGGACCATCCACAGGGCGAGAGAGGCGAACTCCGGGGGAAGCTTGGCGAGCCGGTCGGCCGGCAGCACCGGGGCGCCCGGTTCCGCCCGCTCCTCCAGCCCGCCGTAGGGCAGCCGCATGACGATCATCTCCAGCAGGATGCAGCCGAGCCCGAAGATGTCCGCCCGCCGTGTCAGACCTGGCGGGCACGCGTCGGATTGCTCGGGGGAGGCCCAACCACGCGTGCCGCGCTCGAAGGATGTCTCCTCACCCGCCATGACCGCGTGGCCCATATCGATGAGGCGGAGACGGCCGTCCGGTTGCACGATGACGTTCTCGGGTTTGAGATCGCAGTGCACCATGTTCCGGTCGTGCACTTCCCCCAAGATTTCGCACAGCTGGCCGATAATGGCCGCGACATTTTCCGGAATCCTGACGGGCCGGGCCGCCAGCAGGACGTTCTGCAGTTGGCGTCCCTCGACGAACTCCATGACCAGACACCGACGTCCTCGATGCGTCCCGGTGGCGAAAATCTCGGGAATCGCCTGAATGCCCGTCAGCTTCATCATGCGGGAGCTCTCTTCGATGAGCTTCCTGCCAGCCCGAGAGAAGTCACTCTCGGGTCCAAGATCTCGGGCCTTCTGGAGCTTCAGCGCCACCCGCTCCCCGCTCCTGCGGTCGCGGCCGAGGAAGAGGTCGCCCTGGCCGCCGTCACCGACCATGTCCAGCACCTCGTAACGCTTCTCCACATTGCCGATCTCCTCGATCTCCCTCATGGCCACCCTTCTTTCCTTCGCACGGAAATGGAGCAGAAAATTGTCACAGCCATGGCTGCCCCCCGACGGGGTGACCCGCACCTCCGACGTCATCACGGTATCCGCCGGAATGTTCAAGGGGGGAGAATTCCGGTGCCCCGCCGCCGATGCCCTCAAGACCCGCGGCTACCACCCCGTCAGTCCCGTACGGCGACGCCGCGAGCGTTTGGAGCACTTCGCTCTCGGCCCCTTCATGGCCGCCTGTGACGCCCGCTACCGGCCCTCCGACAGGCCGCCGCCCCGGACCCGTACCGCGCCCCCGCACGACGGCTTGAGGGCCTGGTCGGAGCACGGCGTAAAAGCGTACGAAGCGGCCTTCCCCGCCGACCCGGAGCGCCCTCTGAGCGAGGTTCCCGAGCCGTGGACGTACTGCTACCGGCCATCCGGCCCCGACCCGCGCGACGCCCAGGAGTACCGCTTCACCGTGTGGGGCCGCTGCCTGGCCTCCGCGGGCGGCGCCTACCGTGAGATCCGTCTGCCCGTGTACCGCCTGAGCCGGGACCTGCCGCCCGACGGATTCACCGCCGCCGTCGCCCTGGTGCTGGCCGAGGGCACTCCCGGTCCGCCGCCGGATCACCTGCGGATTGTGGAGTTCGCGCTGTTCGACGGCCGTACGCGGGAACTCTTCGCCGGTAGCCGGGAGCAGGCACTCGCCCGGTACCGCGAGCACGGCCCCGACGCCCTGGCCGGCGTACTGGACGGACGGGAGTACCGTCCCGGAGCGGCCTGCGCCGGATGCCCCTACCTGTCGGTCTGCCCGGCCCTGCGCGCGGCGCCCGGACTGCTGGGCGTCAAGGCGCCGGGCCGGCCCCGCCGCACGTGGTCGGTGACCAACGGACGTAACTACCGGGCCTGCCCGGCCCGCGATCACATGCGTCGACTGCGCCTGCCCACGGCGGACTCCGTAGAGCGCGAGGTGACGGCCGAGCGCGGCCGGGCCCTGCACGCCTACCTCGCCGACCGGCACGGACACGGATCCCCCGACCGTGCACAGTCGAGGTCCCCGAACAGTGGGTGCCGGACGGATTCGACCTACCCGATCGTGAACGCACCCTCGGCGCGCTCCTGTTGCGGCGGCACGCCGCGGTCTGCCCGCTGCGATGTGTCGAGGACGGGACGGACGTGCGGACCGAACCCCGAGTGGTACGGCACGACACCGCGGCCGACGTAGTGGTGATCGCCGAGCCCGACCTGCTCTACCGGGACGCTGACTCATGGGTGTGGCGCGAGACCAAGACCTCCGCCACCGACCGGCGGTCCCTCCGCCCCCTGCTGGAGCTCTACCCCCAACTGGCCCTGGCGGTCGTGCTGATCGCCCGCGGTGACCTGGGCGGCGCTCCGTCCTGTGCCCGAGTCGAGTTGGAGGTACTGCGCCCCGGCGGCGCCGACCTGGAGATCATCGACCCCTTCGCTCCAGCCAACCGGACCGCGGCGGAGGGAGTCCTGCGGGCGATGGTGGCCGACTGGCACGGGGACGACCACTACCCGGCCGTACCCGGACGCTCCTGCGAGCGGTGCGAAGTGGCCCGATGGTGCTCGGCGTCGCCCGCTGCGGAGTCCGCGGCATGAGGGCGGGTGCGGCCCACCGGGCCGACCGATCGGACACCTGGGAGGTGCCCGAGGGCGTGGGCGGCGAACTCTTCCTTGAGCTCGCCCGCATGGTGGCGGCCCTCGCCGAGATCGAGGGGCTCCGCTCGTTCGCCCTGCCCTATCCCGGCCTCGCCCAGCGTGCGCTGGACCACACGGTGACGCACTGCCTCGATGCCGGGGAGGCACCGCCGAGGAGCCTTCCGGAGCTGTGGGAGTGGTGCCGGGTCAGGCCGGCGGGCGATCCGCTTTTCGCGGTTCCCGCCTCCCTGGTCACTCCGGGCGCGACGCTGGTGCACCCGGTTGGCCGGGTGCCGACCCGGTCGTGCCTCGAACTCGCTTCGCACGGGCCGGATGGGGGCGTGGCGGCGCACGCCCACGTGCTTCTGGGCGACCTGGAAGCGCGGTGCGGACCGGGCGAGCGCTACCGGCGGTGCCGCGGATTCCTGGCGAGCCACCCGGTGGTCCACCAACGGGACCGCTTCGAGCCCGCCTGGAGCAAGGCCGTCTGGAACTGGGTCAAGCACCTCTACGGGCCGATTCCCGAATCCCTGCTCGCCTCCGGAGACTTCCTGTGCTGCCGTTCCTGCGGACTCCCCGCGCTGGCTCAGGACAGAGCCGCGCCCGTGTCCGGGCCGTCCGCGACCGGCGCGGACATCTGGTGCGAGGGCGAGGAATGCCCGCGTGACGAACCCCCGCAGCAGGTCCACGAACCGGACCAGGCGTGGATCCTGCGACGCTCGCTGCGGACGTTCCTCGCGCTGCCGTACCACACCGAAGAGGCCGCCCTGAACGCACTGGATCACGCCGGGATCGACCACGAGGCCCTGTCGGGGCCACTGTCCGCCCACCGGCTGCGGGGCACCGGTCCCGGAATCGTGGACATCCAGGTATACGACCGCTTGCAGCCGGCCCTCCTTGCCATACAACTCGCCGACAGCGAACCCCCCGCGGACCGCACCTTCGTCGTGGTCCCTGAGGCGCTCACCGGGAGGGACGGCTACCGGGAGGCCTTCACCGCAGCCCTTCCCGCGCTCCTGCGGGACCGGGTGGTGCTCACCACACCCGCGGATCTCGTGCCCGACCTGGGACGGGACCGGAGAGAGGAGAAGGACGATGCGTAGCATCACCCCGCCCCTGACCGACGTGCTCCGCGCACTCCAGGCGTTCCTGGGGCCGTCCTTCCCCAAGCCAGCCCTGGAAGACCTCTGCCAGGTGGAACTCGGGCTGTACCTCCAACAGAAGCTGATGCCGGGCAGCCCCGCGGGCAGCGCCTGGGTGCTGTTCAGCGGATACGGGTTCGCCGAGGCGCACGGAACGCCGCTGCCACCGAACGCCGCGCAGACGCTGCGTGTCGCCCGGTACTCGCTGTGGACGCTGCGCAGGAGCCGTACCTGGCGTGAGGCTCTGGAGCGCTACCAGCTGTCCGACCCTCGGGTGCGCGGTTACGACGTACCGGACACCGAGTCGCCCGCCGCCCGCCGCGAACCTTCCGTCGCCAGCGACCGTTTCCCCGTCTACGAGCAACTGCTGTGTGTCGCACCGCCGTTGGCGGGCACACGCATGCCGGTCGCGAGCCAGGGACCGCACACTTTCCCCGTCAGCCGCACCGCGGCCGTCGTCGACCTGCCGGCGGTTCCCCACACCCCCCTCGTCGCCCACGACATGGACCTGGAACCGGCCGGCGGCGGCGAGCCCCTGGTCTTCACCAGGAAGAGCCTGGAGCGCACCGCGGCGGAGATGGACGCCACGCACGCCCGAGTCGGCGAGGGAAGACCGCCGCGCTGGCTGGGGCGGCTGCGGGACTTCGACCTGTCTGCCATGGAGAACGGCACCTTTCACAAGGCCGGCAAGGACGAGGACTTCACGTTCACGGTCGACGGGATCCAGCACTTGCTCGGCATCGTCGGCGCGGGCAAGAGCACGCTGCGCGACATCATCGCCGTCCATCTCGCCAAGCTCGGTAAGCGCACCACCATCGTGGTCACCGACGTCGCGGAGGTGCTGAAGCTCGTCCAGCTCTACGATCTCTACACCGACGGCGCCGCCGCACCCGTGCTCGGCTCCTCCGGCCGGGAGAGGCACGCCCAGCGGCTGCACCGCCGACTCGCCGGGCGGGGCGAGCACCGGTTGCTCGCCCACGACGACCCCGCCTTCGCCTACCTCGGGACCTCCTGCGTGCTCAACGTCAGGCGGCAGGGAGTTCCTTCGCCCCCCGAGCCGCTCGCTTTCGGCGAGGCGCCCTGCTCCCGGCTCCGGCCACTGGCTGCCCCGCGGCGCGACAAGGGTGGCGGACGGGCGTCCGAATGGCAGAAAGGGGCGAAGAGCTGTCCGTACTGGTCCGCCTGCCCTCGGCACCACGGAGCCCGCACCCTGGTCGGCGCCCTGATCTGGGTGGCCACGCCGGCCGGACTGATCGACGCCTCGCCGCCCCTTCCCCAGAACGGCGAGCGCATCCGCTATCTCGAACTCGCCTGCCGCCGCAGCGACCTCGTGATCATCGACGAGGCCGACCGTGTGCAGATGCAGCTCGACCAGACCTTCGCACCCGCCGTCGTCCTCGCCAGCGACGAGGACAAGGGACTCATCGACCAGCTGAACCGACACAAGATCCGGGAACTCGCGGCGAGCGGGCGCACCCAGCTCTCCGAACGGGACGTGGAGACCTTCGCCGCGGCCCTCAACACCGCCGGATCGGCCACCGACCGGCTGTACGCGATGCTCGTTGCCGGGTACGAACTGCGCGACTGGGTGCGGACGGGCTACTTCAGTGCCTGGACGATCCAGATCAGGCTGCTCGACGAGCGCTACGAACTCCCCGAAGGCAGCGGGCCGGAACATCCGAACCACGCCCCCAGACAGGCCCTCGGCAAGCTCCTCGACGCCTTCCGCGACAACCCCTTCGGCGACCGCCGCCGCAGGACGGAGGAGGACTTCAGCCGACTGACCGCCCTGCTCAACGAACTGCTCCACACCGGCAACCCGGAGAACACCCGGCGCCGTCTGACCGAGGTCATGGACGAGGTCTTCCGCGTCGACGCGCGGTACATGGCCGCCCGGAAGCAGCAGTACAAGGAGAAGTACGAGGAGTGGCAGTGCGAGGAGGAGGAACGGCGGAAGAAGCGCGGGCGCCGCCGGAAGCCCAAGCCGCCGCCCCAGACTCCCGAGCAGTGGCGGCAGAAGCTCGCCGAACGCTTCGAGTTCATGCTGCTGCTCAGCGCCCTGGAACCCCGACTCGCCATGATCAACGCCATGTGGCCCCGCGTCGAGGCCGCCCTCAGCCTGGGCTACAACACGATGTACCGGCGGCCGCTCGACTACGGGCCGATGGTGCCCGAGGCCCCGATGGGCAACGTACTCGGCTTCCAGTTCCGGGTTCCGGGCGAGGACGAGGGCGGAGTCCGCAGCGGCGAGCTGACCTTCTTCCGCTGCAGCGGCGTCGGGCGTGAGCTGCTGCGCGCCATGCCCCACCTCGCCTCCGTCGACGGCAGGCCGGGCGCTCATCTGCTGCTCATGTCCGGCAGCAGCTGGGCGGGCGCGTCCAGTCGCTACCACGTCTGCGTCCCGGTCGGCGTGATCATCGAGCCGCGGCCCGAGGTGACCGAACGCATCGCGGACGAGAGCCTGATGCGCTTCGAGTTCATCGACGACGGCGATGAGAAGCTGCGTCTGTCGGGGACCCATCCGGATGACCGCCCCGAGAAGCTGCGCCGCATCGCCACCCACCTCGGCGCGGGGGAGTACGACGCTCCCGAAGGAGGTCCACTGGAGCGCGAGCTGCTCTCCCTCCGTCCGGGGAAGCGTGACCAGATCCTCCTGTTGGTCGGCAGTTACGCCGAGGCACGCATCGTGGCCGACACCCTGCACAACCTCAACTCCCGCTGGCACGACAGCGTGCTGTGCCTGGTATCGGACGACGAGGAGATCGCCCCGGAGGACGAGAAGCCGTCCGCCTACCGCGCCAGGTCGCTCCGCCGGGGCGACGTCGAACACCTGAAGGACCTCGACGCGGACATCCTCGTGGCGCCCCTGCTGGCCGTGGAACGGGGCCACAACATCCTCAACGACGACGATGAGGCGGCCATCGGCACGGTGTACTTCCTGGCACGGCCCAATCCGCACCCCGAAGACCTGTCCCTGGCCGTCCACGCCGTCAACGACTGGATCGTCCGTGCCGTCACCGGCGGTGACTTCGACACCTGGGTACGGGAACAGGACACCGTAGAGGAAGGCGCCGAGGAGGTCCGCCGCCTCGCCCGCTCGCGCTGGTACCAGGTGCTCGCCCGCTCGATGGCGTGGAGCCGCCTCGGCGACGAGGTACGCGAGCAAGTCACCTGGGACATGCTCGTCTTGATGTGGCAGGTGATCGGCCGACTGGTGCGCGGCGGCGTACCGGCCCGAGTGGTCTTCGTCGACTCCGCCTTCGCCCCGAACCGCGAGGCCGTACCGCCACGCCCCGACACCCCCCGCTCCAGCCTGCTGCACAGCGTGCTCGATGTGCTGGACCCGTACTTCGACGGCGGCACGAAGAGCGCGGAGGAGCAGTTCATCGCCCGCGCACTCTACGAGCCGCTCTGGCGCATGCTCACCCGTCTGCTCTCCCCCGCACCCACCCCGACCCGTCCATAAGCGATGAACTCCAGCTTTCCGGAGGTAACTTCGTGTATCACACCATTCGCGTCGCGGCCTACGAGCCCGACCCGCAATACGGCCCGTGGCGGGAGGAGATGCAAGTGCTGCGGCTCGGGGAGGAGTTGCACGCCGAGCTCGCCAGGATGCGCAGCGAGACCGACAAGGGCTCCGTCCGCCCCGACCGGCTCCCCGTACGCAGGCTCAACTCCCTGCTCCAGGCGATGGCTCCGGGTGTCATCGCGACCGGCCGCAACGCCGGAACGGACGGCCGCCTGCCGTGGCTCTACGCGCGGGAAGCCGTCCCGCCGGAGGTGCTGACCCCGGTGATCGGTACCTGGGCGGCGGGCGTGTGCCGGGAAGGGGACGACACCGAAGAGGCTGACCTGGAGGACAGGCTCCGCTCCGACGACCCGGCCGAGGCCGTCCCGCTGCCGCATTGGGAGGCCGAATCGGTCGACCTCGCCGAGACCGTGACCTCGGCGGGCGGAACCGCCGAACCCGCCACGCGGCTCTACAGCCTGCTGCCCGAATGGGTCGCCTTCCGGCTGGCCGCCCGGACGTTCCGCACCGGGGGCGCCACACTCCACTTCCGCGTCGAGAGCTCGGGCAACGGTGCGCGACTCGTCTCCTGGCCGCCGCAGCGGTACGAACGACGCGGGCGGACCTGGTACTACTCGGCCTGCCTCAACATCACCGTCCACACCGTGCCGTTCGCCCCACGGTTTCGCGTCCATGTGTCCACCCAGGTACGCCGGTGGGCCACCCAGCTTGACGTGCGCCCCCACCAGCTCGGAGGCACGACCGTCCTACTCGACACCCCGCTGCCGTGGCCGGGAGGGCCGGACCGGGGCCATCGGCTGATGGTGAACACCCTCGGCTACGACCGACGGCTGAAGGAACTGGCATGGCGTCACCACAGCCCCGCACCGCTCGTTCCTGAACTGGACATCGTACGCAACTACCCCCAGCCCGCAGCGCTCTTCGCCCATCCGGAACGCTGGATCAACGGGTCTGGGGACGTGGCCGCCGGCATCGTCTACCACCCGTCGATCGGCCCGCACAAGGTTGGATCCGGGCTGATGCCACGGGAGCGGGCGGAGCTGGACGCATGGGTCGAGGAAGGGCTGCGCCCCATGCTGACCCGAGTCCCCGACCTCACGCGAGTGACCCGGCGTAACACTCCCTCGCTGCTGCCCCGTTCGGGTGTCGGACGCGGTCCGGGCGTCCGGGACGCACAGCTGGCCTTGCAACGGCGGGCTGCGCTGGCGCGCTCACTGAACGGTCGGCCCCTGGAGATCGACGTCTGCTGGCAGTCCCCAGAGATCCGTGCCGCACTGCTCGCGGAACTGCCGAAGCTCATCGGCTTCCCTCCAGGGGAGAACGCGGGGTCGGCCGACGACGAAACCTGGCGGTGGCGGAGCGAGGGGATCGAGATCCGCGTACGTGCCCGGCCCGCGGGGCCTCTGGCCGATGCCCTGCCGGTCTCGCGGGAGCCCAGGCGCCCCAGGGCCGTCCGGCTGGCCGAAGCCATCGAGGAGCGCTGCCGGCTCGTGGCAGACCGGATGGTCCCGCGAGCCGACGACGGGGTCGGAGTCGTGATCGCGGAGATCGCCGACAAGGAGCGCTTCGACGCCGTCCCTGACTCCGACCCCAAGTACGCGCTGCGCATCGCCTGGGCGCGGCAGGGCCGACTGAGCCAGTTCGTCAACGTGCCCGACGTCACGGGCAGCGCCCTGGAGCACCGGGCCAAGTGGATCTGGCTGGACACCTTCCGGCAGCTGAGCGCGATCAGCCCGCCCGCCCACCGGGTGGGGGCCGGAGTCCCCGACGACCTTCAGTACGCGGCGCTCTGGCTCGTACGCCACACCAGGAAGGGGCCCACGCGGTGTCCTGCCCGTCGGCTGGTCGCGGTGCGGGTCCGCCCCGAATACGGGCCGGGCGTCATCGAGGGGTGGGACGCCGAGCGCGCCGAATGGGTGCCGTACCCGAAGCTGTTGCTGCTGCTCTCTCAGGCAGCGGAACCGGTGGCGACGGAGAGGGAACGGGAGACCGAGCGGCAGATCCGCGCGCTGCTCTTCCAGCTCCGCGACCGTCCGACGCTCCTGCTGGCGGACGCCGGTAATCTGCGCCAGTGCTGGCCCGGCCTGCGGAACGGCAAACTGGACCGCGACATGCTCGGCTTCGGTGCCGAACCCGCCCAGCGCCACACGCTCTACGGAGACGATCTGCGGGTGGTGCTCGTACGGGATGCCAACACGCGGGAGGAAGTGGCGGAGTGGTACGCCCACGACGCGGAGGGCGAAGTCGGCTTCGCCGAGGGCGTGTGGGGGACGGCGGAGCCGGCGAGCCGTGTCTTCGCGAGTACGGCCTCGAAGCCGCACACGGTGGCGAAACTGCCGAAGGGACTCATGAAACTGGCGCCCACGGCACAGGGCCGGACAGCACCCGGAAAAACCGCCTGGAACCCCGGACAACTGGAGATCACCGTGCTCGGCTGCCTGTCGGCGAAGACGCTGGCGGACTCGGGGCGTACAGGGGACCTGCCTGACCGGCCGGCGGAGTGGGCGACGCTCACGCACCAACTGCGCTACCACGATGACTACCCGCCGCTCGCCCGACCTCTTCCGCTGCACCTGGCACGTCTCGCTGGTGAGTACGTGCTTCCGGTGACCGGAACGAAGGGGCAAACGAAGGAGCAGGGGAGCGCGTCACCCCTTCCATGAGCGGGGTGCCGCTCCGTGCCGGATCACCGCGCGCCAGCGCTCTGCGCGTCTGGGCATGAGGCGCGGCGCGGGCGTGGCAGACGATCTCCCGAAGAGGCGCCCCCCGTCGCCATCGCCCAGGCGGAGACCGCCGCGGCGTAGGAGATCGCGTCGGGCCGCATGAGTGCCCGTCAGGTCTCGGCCGAGGACTTCGTCCTGCGACCGGCCGCGCCGTCCGCACGGCGGGACGGCGGTGCCGTCGGGCGGCGGCGGTCGGCATACTGGCCGCTCTTGATCACCTGATCACCGCCGCATCCGTGGGAGGAAGCATGGCCGCCAGCTTCAGAACCGTCATCGAAGTGGGAGAGGAGCACCTCGAACAGGCCCAGGCAGTCGACCGGTTGTTCCAGGACGCGATCGCTCCCGCGACCGTCAACTTCGACTTCGCGCACATCCGGGAGGCCGCCGCCGCCCTGCCCCGCAGCGAGGTCGTGAGCATGGTCCGCGGGTGGGGGCTCCAGGAGAACGCCCCGGTCATGGTCATGGTGCTGTCCCTGAAGGAGGCGGTTCGCCAGGCACTGCCCATGGAGTCCGCCGAGGCGGCGGTGTGGGACACCGTCGAGCGGGAACTGGTCCGCGCGTTCACCGGGCTCGCCGCGCAGGAGGGCGCGCCGGGGCTCGCGTACTACCAGGAAGACGCGGACCGGACCTGCTACTACCGTGACCTGTTCTTCCTCCAGGAAGCGGAGACCGGCGAGCACCTCTACGCGATCGCCTTCTGCGTCGACGTGACCCTCGGCGTGGACAAGGCCAGGGCCGGGGCCCTGGAGCTCACGGACGTGGTGCCGTTCTCGGTCCGGCTCAACGCGATCGCGCTGCGCCAGGAACTGTCGCTCGCGTCCTGACCCCCCGACGCGCGTTTCGGCCCGCCGTCCAGGGCCGTCTGGGCGCGCCGCACCGCGCCCGCACCGGCCGTGCCGGTCGCCGGCGTCGCCGGCGGCGTGGATGCTGTCGGCCAACGAGGAGAGTCCGTTGAGCGAGATGCCCCCGCCGCCTGCTCAGCAGACCATCGGTGCGTACGCGCTGGCTCAGGCTCAGCGCCCCGCACGGGACGCCTCGGGGCCGTGCGGGGTGCTCGCGGGTGCGGCGGCGTCAGCCTTGGGTCGCGTACGAGAGGAAGCTCTGCCACGTCTCGGGGGTCACGGCGAGCTGCGGGCCCTGCCGCACCTTGGAGTCCCGGACGTGCACGGTGTCGGGGCATGCGGCCACCTCGACGCAGTCGCCGTCGCTGCCGCTGCTGTAACTGGACTTGTGCCAAGACATCGCCACCTCGACGCAGTCGTCACCGTCGGAGCCGCTGTAACTGCTCTTGAACCAGGCCAGTTCGGACGTGCTCATAGCGCTCCTCGCATTCGCTCCAGCAGGCCCTTGGAGTCCTCGGGGGTGAGGGCCTGTGAGCGCAGTCTTGCATAGCGCTGGAGCATGATACTGACTTCCTTGGAGTCGGTGATCAGCAGGCCGCCGCGCTGTCCCTCGGCGTAGCCGTACCACCGGTTATCGGGTGCCTCCAGCACTTGCAGTGGTCCGTCAAACCCCGCGTGATCGGGCTGCCGCAGCGGCATGATCTGGAGCTCCACGTTGAACCGCTCCGCCTGGTCCAGCAGGTGGTCGATCAGCTCCCGCGTCACCTCCGGCCCGCCCGTGCCCCGTTCGATCAGCGCCTGCTCGATGATGAAGCTGAACGCGATCGGCGGCCGCCGCTGGAACAGCTCCTGGCGCGCCAGACGTGCCGCCACTTGCTGGTTCACCTGCTCCTCGTCCTTGATCGGTGGGACGCTCACCGTCACCGCCCGCGCGTAGGACCCCGGTTGCAGGAGGCCTGGGATCACTCGGCACTCGTACGTCCAAAGGGTCACCGCCTCCGCCTCGAAACTCGCCCACTGCCGGAACCAACTAGCCAACCCCGGCTGCCGCGACAGATGCTTCGCCGCCCCCTGGAGCGCTCCGAACGCGTCCAGGGTCTCCTCCGCCCGCCGGACGAAGTCCGGCTGCGGGAAGCGGCGGCCCTGTTCGATCTTCGCGACCGTCTGGACCGAGCACGGGACCAGCTCGGCGAACTCCTCCTGTGTCACGCCCGCCCGCTTGCGGAAGGCCTTCAGTACCTCGCCGAAGGTCCTGAGACTGTCCGACACCTCCGGCTCACCGCTGCCCTGCGACCCGCCCGCACCGTCCGCCATGCCAGGACACCTCCCGTACACCCGTCCCCGCAGTCCACGCCCAACCCGGCCATCGTTACGGTCAGTTGCCAGCCCTGTCTACCCTCCGTGCTAGTACGCTGACGCAGCGTACTAGTGGCTGACCTGGTGCCGGAGGTCTGCCGACGGTCAGATTCGGGGCATGACACCACGCCCCGCCCCCCAGATCCCGGTCACCGTACGTATGTTCGCGCAGCGGTTCAGCTCCACGCGGCGCGGCGCTCGGCTCGCCCGGCATCTCGCGTTGCACCGGCTTGACGTCTGGGACATCCCGTACGGCTCCGAGGCCTCGGACACCGCCGCGCTGCTCGTCGGCGAGCTCGCCGCCAACGCCGTCACGCACGGCCGTGTTCCCGGCCGCGACTTCGAGGTGCGGATCACCCTCGACGACCGCACCCTCCGGATCGACGTGTCGGACGCCCGAGGCGAGCGCCGCCTGCCCGCCCCGCACCCGTGCCCCGCCCACGCGGCGGCGGGCGGCGGACGCGGGCTGCTGCTCGTCGGGGCGCTGGCCGACCGGCTGACCGTGCTCGACCGCGTTCCCATCGGGAAGACGGTCCGAGCCGAGCTGGACCTGCCGCGCTGACGATTCGCCCGCCGTCTCCGCGCGGAAGGGCCAAGTCACTCGTCGGCAGAGCCCTGTTCGATGCGGTCGCGGTCAATCTCACACTCTGAACGATCACGAGTGTGAGGAACTGGTAGCGTCCCGTGACAGGGTCCTCGACGTCCCGTGACAGGGTCCTCGAAAGGAGACGGAAGGGTGCGACCGACCCTCGCCGCTGAGCAGGTACGCGACAGCCTGAGCCAGTACCTGGCGACGACGTACGCGCTCGCGTCGGAAGGCCGCCTGGTCTCCCGTTCGTCCGTGGCGCGGGACGCCCTCACCGTCTCGTGGAGCGGTGAACCCAGCCGGTTCCTCCGGCCGTTGGGGGCGGACCGGGTGTGGGGGTGAGCGTGCCGCCGGTGGGGCCGCGCGGGTGGCTGGGGCTGGTCGCGGTGGTCGCCGCGCTGGTGGTCGCCGGGCTCGGGATGGTGTACGCCGGTGACGGTGGGCCCGGTGCGGTGGACGCGCGGGTCTGGGCCGCGGTGGAGGGGGTGCGGTCGCCCTGGCGGGAGGTCGCGCTGGCCGTGGACTTCCTGGGGGAGCCGGTGGGGGCGGCGGTGCTGGTCGGGGGGACCGTGGCGGGCTGTGTGATTCTTCGGAGGCCGCGCGGGGCGGCGCTGGCCGTGGGCGGGACCGGTCTGGCCGTCGGGGTGACGATGCTGGTCAAGCCGCTGGTGGGGCGCACCATCCACGGTGACGGCAATCTGTCCTATCCGAGCGGGCACACCGCCTTTCTCACCGCGCTCGCCCTCGTCTGGGCGCTGCTCGCGGCCGGGCGGCTCGGGCTCGGCAGGGTGGGCGGTGTGCTGTTCGTGCTCGGCGCGGCGCTCGTCGCCGGCGCCGCCATGGGGTGGGCGCAGGTCGCTCTCGGCGCGCACTACGCGACCGATGTCGTCGGGGGCTGGTGTACGGCGCTGGCGGTGGTACCGGCCGCCGCGTGGCTGGTCGACCGGGTCGCCGACGGGGGTGGGCGGGGGCGTCGTTGAGGGCACCTCGTGTGGTGTGGTGTCGTGTCAGGCTCGGCGGCGGAACACCGGTTTCACCGGGCGTCCGGACAGCCAGGGTGTGGGGTCGGCGGCCTCCAGCGCCTTGCGGTACACCGCACACGCCTGGGCTGTCACGTCCACCGTATGAGCGATGTCCGCGTCGCTGAGCGCGCTGCTCACCACGAACGACGGGGCCAGCACCCCGCCCGCGATGAGCTGGCGCAGGAACAGGGTGCGGTAGCGCTGCGACGGCCGCCGGTCCTCGTCGAGGGTGGCGAAGACCAGGTTGCTGGCCCGGCCCCGGACGAGGACGTGGTCGGCCACTCCCATGCTGGCCGCGGCGTCGCGGACGCCCGCGGCCAGGCGCTCGCCGAGGGCGTGCAGCCGCGCGGTGATCCCCTCCTCGGCGTACGTCGTCTGCACGGCCATCGCGGCCGCCAGGGAGTGCGTCTCCGCGCCGTGCGTGGTGGACAGCAGGAACACCCGGTCGCCGGGGTGGCGCAGCCCGCCCCGTTCCATCAGGGCGCGGCGTCCGGCCAGCGCGGAGACGGCGAAGCCGTTGCCCAGCGCCTTGCCGAACGTCGAGAGGTCGGGGACGACGCCGTACAGGCCCTGGGCGCCCGCCTCGGACCAGCGGAAGCCGGTGATCATCTCGTCGAAGATCAGTACGCAGCCGTGCCGGTCCGCCAGCTCGCGCAGACCGGTGAGGTATCCGGGCGGCGGCTCGGTGTGGGCGGCGGGTTCGAGGATCAGGCAGGCGACCTCGTCCCCGTACCGGGCGAGCAGCTCCTCGGTGGCGGGCAGGTCCCCGTACGGGAACGCCACGGTGAGCTCGGTGGTCGCCTCCGGGATGCCGGCGGACATCGGTGTGGTGCCGATGAACCAGTCGTCGACCGAGAAGAACGGATGGTCGGCGCAGACGGCCACGCGGGGCCGCCCGGTGGCGGCGCGGGCGAGGCGTACCGCGGCGGTGGTGGCGTCGGAGCCGTTCTTCGCGAACTTCACCATCTCGGCCGTCGGCACTGTGTCCAGGAAGCGTTCCGCGGCTTCGAGTTCGACGATGGACGGCCGGACGAAGTTGCCGCCGCGGTCGAGTTGGCGTCGCACCGCCTCCGTCACGCGCGGGTGGGCGTGGCCGAGGCTGACCGACCGCAGGCCGGAGCCGTACTCGATGTAGCGGTTGCCGTCGACGTCCCAGACGTGCGCGCCGTGGCCGTGGCTGATGACCGGGGCCAGGTTCTCGGGGTACTGGTCGTCGCCCTTGGCGTAGGTGTGCGCGCCGCCGGGGATCAGGGCGTGCAGCCGCTCGTTCGCCTGTCGGGAGTCGTCCACGCCGAACTCACCTCCCCATCCGCTTCAGGACCTCGGCGAGGCTCGGGGCCTCCCGGTCCCGCTGGGACATCTGGGACGCCGATGTGACCGGCAGCGGCCAGGGAATGGCGAGTTCCGGGTCGTCGTAGGCGATCGTGACGTCCTCGGCCGGATCGTGCGGGCGGTCGATCCGGTACGAGGTGTCGGCGGTCTCGGTCAGCGCCTGGAAGCCGTGCGCGCACCCGGCCGGGACGTACACGGTCGCCTGGGTCTCGCCGGACAGGTCGAAGAAGGCCCGGCCCAGGTACGTCGGCGAGTGGGGCCGCAGGTCCACGACCACGTCGAAGATCCTCCCGTACGAGCAGCGCACCAGCTTGGCCTCGCCGTCGCCGGAGCGCAGGTGCAGGCCGCGCAGCACGCCCCGCGCCGAGCGGGACACGCTGTCCTGGACGAAGGCGTCCGGGTCGAGGCCCGCCGAGCGGACCACGCCGGCGTCGAAGGTGCGGCAGAAGAAGCCGCGTTCGTCGGCGTACGGCGTCGGCTCGAAGAGATACGCTCCGGCGATCTCCGGGACTTCGGTCGCTTTCATGGGGCCTCCTGGAACACGGTCGCGGTCAAGGCCGCGAACTGGCACGTGAGTTGCTCGGCAGCGATCAGGTTGCGCTCGGTGAGGGTGCGCCGCAGTCGCGCCGATTCCCGTTCCAGCTCCCGGAATTGGGCGAGCAGCCGGTCCGCGTCGATCTCGCGGGCCGGGTGGCGGTACGCGCCGAGGCCCATCCGGGCCATCAGCGCGTCGCTCTTCGCCGCGTAGCTGAGCGCGAGCGTCGGCGTGCCGGTCTTCAGCGCGCACACCAGGTTGTGGTAGCGGGTCGCCACCACGGCGTCGGCCGCCGCCGTCTCCTTCATCAGGTCGGCCAGCGAGGCCGCTTCGGCCGCGGTGACCAGCGGAGAGTCCACCGCGTCGCGGATCGCGGCGACCACCGCCGCGTCGCACGCGTCGCCGGTGAGCAGCCGGACCGGCCTGCCGTCCTCGACCAGCGCGCGGACGAAGCGGGTCGTCCCGTCGAGGTAGCGGCGGTGGATCCGCTCGGCCCCGGCGCGGTCCTCGTCGCCGCCGTGGAAGTCCATCACCCCGACGCAGACCAGCCCCGGCGGGCCGTCCGGGGGCGCGCCCGCCTCCGCCGCCCCGCCCGCCTCCGGCGCGGGCAGGGCGAACGCCAGGTCCGGGTAGACCTCGTCGCGCGCGGTGTCCACGCCCATCTCCCGCATCGCGTCGCGGGACTGGGTGTCCCGGTACGACCGGTAGGACGCCAGCCGCGCCGACCAGCGCACCAGGGCGCGGGTCGGCCGGTTGCCGATCGGGGCCGCGCCGACGCCGACCAGCGCGACCCGCGTACGCAGCAGCCGCCCGGACGCGCAGAGCAGGAACAGCGAGTACGGGAAGCCCCACGGCCGCAGCGGCAGCGTGGCCTCCAGGACGCCCATGCCCGGCACGATCACCACGTCGTGCCGGCGCACCCAGGCGGCGGTGCGGGCGGCGTCGACGAGCTTGCCCAGGCCCTTCGCGGCGATCGCGGCCGCGCGGGACGCGGTCCGGTACTCGCCGCGGTACCAGTGCAGCCGCGTCGCGGGGATGCCGTACCGGGTCGTGACGGTCTCGGGGCCGCCGCACAGGGCGTCCACGGCCGCCTCCGG
Source organism: Streptomyces sp. O3 (assembly GCF_054788135.1). Classification (NCBI taxonomy): domain Bacteria; kingdom Bacillati; phylum Actinomycetota; class Actinomycetes; order Kitasatosporales; family Streptomycetaceae; genus Streptomyces; species Streptomyces sp. O3. The sequence goes on along the minus strand of NZ_JBTVYK010000003.1, from coordinate 159,245 downwards.
ATGCTCGGCGCGCAGGTATCCGAGCACGGCCTCCAGCGAGCCGTCGTTGCCGAGGTTGCCGGAGCCGAGCAGGCCGAACACCCCGACGCGGACCGGGCCTTCACGCGTGGGCGTCACGCCCGCCTCCCCTCGCGGCCCGCCACCAAGGCGTCCACCGAGACGGTGAGCGCGGACGGATCGGACGGGTCGGCCGGGGCGCGGTCCTCGACCCGCTCGCCCGCCCCCGGCCTGGTGCGGCTGGTCAGCCACGCGGCCAGATGGCGGTAGCACGCGCGCCGGTCGGCCGAGGACAGCGGTGCCCGCCGGATCGCCGCGACGAAGCCCCAGACGTACTCGGCGAGCAGCCGGGGCGTCGGGTGCAGCGGGCCCGCCCGGCGCGGGTCCAGGTTGACGCACCGGGAGCGCTTGCCGGGGTTCGCGCGTTCGGCGCGGGCAGGGTGGTCGCGGCGGAAGTACAGCAGCTCCGGCACCTGGTGGAAGGGGCCGTGCAGGGTGATCTCGGCGACGAATGTGCGGTCCGCGTGGTGGTAGCTGTCGTGCGGCTTCACCCGGCGCAGCACATCGGCCCGCATCACCCCGTAGAAGTCGTCGCCGCCGGGCTCGAACAGCAGGCTGCGGAAGCGCTCCGGCGCGCGCGGCGAGTCGGTGGCGAGCCCGTACGCGTACGGCACCTTGACCCGGCCGTCGCCGTCGATGACCGCCTGGCCGGAGTGCGCGAGGATCACGTTCGGCCGCTCGTCCAGCGCCGCCACGCAGGCCCGCAGCAGGTCGCGGGCGTACAGGTCGTCGTGTGAGGCCCACTTGAACAGTTCGCCGCGGCACTCGGCGAACACGCGGTTGTGGTTCGGGGCCGCGCCGATGTTCCGGGGGAGCCGGAGGTAGCGTACGCGCGCGTCCCGTGCGGCGTACGCGCGGCAGATGTCCTCCGTCCCGTCGGTCGACGCGTTGTCGGAGATGACCAGTTCAAAGTCTTCGTAGGTCTGGCCGAGCAGGGCGTCCAGCGACTCGGCGAGGTACTCCTCGCCGTTGTACACGGGCAGGCCGACGCTCAGCCGGGGATGGGCGGTCATGATGTCCTCACTTCGGGGATGGAATCCTGTTGGCGGCGCTCGCGCAGCGCGGCCCGCAGCTGCAGCCACCACACGGCCGAGCCGCACGCGGTCGCGGCGGCGACGCCCCACGCCGAGCCGACCGCCCCGGCCGCGACCGCGCCGCCGATCCCGCCGGTCACATAGCAGGCGGAGGCGAACAGCTGGCAGCGCAGGCTGCGCCGGGCCGCGGCCAGCGCGCGCAGCCCGGCGGCCGCGCCGGTGCCGAGGCCCGCGCCCGCGACGCCCAGCGTGGCCGGGACGATGAGCTGGGACGCCCCGTGCCAGACGTCGCCGAGCACCAGCTCGCCGAACCGGTCCGGGGTCAGCAGCAGCGCCGCGCCCCACAGCAGCGCGGCGACGGCCTGCGCGCCGCCCAGCAGGAGGCAGAACGCGCCGAGCCGGTGCGGGGCCCGGCGCAGCACCCGCGCCGCCTCCGCGACGGTGACCAGGGACAGCCCCATCAGCACGGCGAGGAACGGGCCGAGCAGCAGCTCGGCCCCCCGGATCACGCCCACCGCGCTGACCCCGGCGAGCGCGCCGAGCCCGTACGCCCGCAGCTGGCTCGCGCCGCTGACACAGGTGTTCTCGACCAGATACCGGTAGCCGAGGTCGCGGTGCTCGCGCACCCACGCGCGCGCCCCGGTCAGGCGGGGCCGGATCCCGGACTGGAAGCAGCCGTACGCGGCGGCCACCGCGCCCGCCGCGCCCCAGGCGAGCACGAAGGCGGCCACGCCGCCCGCGCGGGCCGCCACCACCATCGCCGGGACGAGCGCGACGCCCCACACGAGGTCGTTGACGAACGCCTTCCGCCCGGTGCCCGCGGCGAAGAACGCGTACCGCCAGGCGTCCTGGAGCAGCAGCCCCGGCAGCACGACGCCGAGGCAGGCGAACGCGGCCCCCACGCTGCCGCCCACCGCGAGACCGGCTGCCAGACACGCCGCGCCGATCGCGCCGCCGACGCCCAGCGCCGTACCCGACGCCCGTGCCGCGGCCCCGCGCCAGGACGCGTCCGGCACGCCGCTGAAGCGCACCACGAGCGGGTCGGTGGCCAGCCCGCGCGAGACGCTGAGCACCACGCCGTACGTCACCCAGGCCAGGCTGAACACGCCGAACGCAGCCAGCCCCAGCGAGCGGGCCACATAGATGCCCACCGCGAAGTTGGTCGCGCTGGAGGCCGCCTGGTCGGCCAGCCCCCAGGACAGCCGACCGACGACAGCCCGCCGGGTGCTCCCCCTCACGCCTTGATCAGTCCGGCGTCGTGCAGCGCGTCGGCCGCGGCGGCGACGGCGTCGAACGGCAGCCCGGACCGCTCGGCGACGTCCAGCAGACCGTGCTCGCCGTCGGAGAGGCTGAGCACCCACAGCATGGCCAGCTGGGCCTGCTTGGCGTCGCTGCGGCCGCCGAGCGAGTCGTACAGCCCACGCCGCCCCAGTTGGGGTTCGCCGTACGGGCTGAGGTTGACGTACCGCCGGTCGCGGTCGAGTACGGCGAACGCCTCCCGGCACACGGCGAGCGTGTCCGCCATCGCCTCCGGGGAGACGAAGTCCAGGTCGTCCGCCGAGGTGTGGTACTCGGGGTACCCGGCGTACGGGGTGCGGCTGAGCGAGCCCACGCCGAGGTCGAAGCCGGGCGAGCAGAACTGCCGCTCGTCGTAGCCGTACGGGGTGAACTCGGTGACGCGGTGCGGGCGTTCGGATGCGGCCAGCACATGCCGCAGCACCCGGTCGATCTCCGCGTCGCCGCGCCTGCTCTGTTTGTACGTCAGCTGGCCCGGATCGCCCGCGCAGGCCAGCACCAGGCCGTGCTTGACCCGCTCCGCGACCCGCTCCCGGTTGCGGGCCAGCCAGGTGATCGCGCCGATGGTGCCGGGCGCGAACAGGAACCGGTAGGTGTAGTACGGCGTGTGACGCTCCGCCAGGGACCGGGCCAGGAACGTCGCCACCGCGATCCCGGCGAGGTTGTCGTTGGCCAGCGACGGGTGGCAGACGTGGCAGGAGACGAGTACCTCGTCGGCGACCTGTCCGGGGACCACATGCTCGGCGTAGGTCAGGTGGCCGTCGGCGAGCGTGGAGTCGATGTGTACGTCGTAGTCGCCGTCCGGCAGCGCGTCCAGGGTCTCCTGGGCCAGGCAGAAGCCCCACCGCGGCTGGTAGTAGCTGGTGCGGTACGGCACCCAGGACGGGTGGTCCGGCAGGGTGTGCAGATGCGGGCGCAGTTCGGCCAGCGGCAGGGTCGCCGACACCGGCACGCTGTAGCCGAGCACATGCAGGCTGGACGCGGCGAAGTCGACGACCCGGCGGCCGGAGGCGTCCGCGATGTACGCGTCCCGGATGTTCCACTCCTGCGGCACCGTCCAGTCGAGCACCCGCGTCCCGGTCGGCACCTCATGCGTCCGCAGCGGGATGTACTCGCCGACGATGTCCAGGGTGGCGCGCACCCCGTCGCCGGTGATGCTCCGGCACAGCGGGTACAACCGCTCCACCAGCGCGTACAGTTCGTCGCCCGTCGTGTCCTCTCCGGTCGCGGTCATCCGCGCCGCCGCAGGGTCTCGTCCACGGTGCCCGCATCGGACGCCGCGCGCAGCACGGCCAGCCGGGTGAAGCGGTGCTCGAAGTCCTCACGGGTCAGCCCGTGTTCCCGGTAGGCGGCGGCGAGTTCGAGCGCGCCGCGCTTCACCGTCCACTCGCAGTCGAAGCCGGGGACCGCGGCGCGGAACCGGGAGAAGTCCACCCGGTACGACCGCGGATCCGCGCCGGTCTCACCGGTGATCACCACCCGCGAGCCGGGCACCGCCTCGGCCACCTGCTCGGCGATCTCGGCGACCGTGACGTTGTTGACCTCGCCGCCGATGTTGAACGCCCGGTCGTGCACCGCCTCGCGCGGCGCGGTCAGCGCGGCCGCGAAGGCCCGTGCGATGTCGGCGGCGTGCACCAGCGGACGCCAGGGGGTGCCGTCCGAGAGCACCAGCACCTCGCCGCTCAACAGGGCGTGCCCCACCAGGTTGTTGAGCACGATGTCGGCGCGCAGCCGGGGCGAGTGGCCGAACGCGGTGGCGTTGCGCAGGAACACCGGGCTGAAGTCGCCGTCGGCGAGCGCGTGCAGATCGTCCTCCACGCGCACCTTGGACTCCGCGTACGGCGTCACCGGGCGCAGCGGGGCGTCCTCGGTCACCAGCTCGTCGCCCCCGGCCGCGCCGTACACCGAGCAGGTCGACGCGTACAGGAAGCGCCGCACTCCGGCGTCGCGGGCCAGCCGGGCCAGGCGCACGGACGCGTGGTGGTTGATGGCGTAGGTCAGCTCCGGCGCGAGCGATCCCAGCGGGTCGTTGGACAGGGCGGCCAGGTGGATCACGGCGTCCACCCCGGCCAGGTGCTCGGCCGTGACGTCGCGCAGGTCCTCCCGGTGCGCCGGCGGGTCCGCGGGCGGCGGGCCGAGGAGGCAGTCGGCGAACAGCCCGGCGTCGAGCCCGGTGACCTCGTGCCCGGCGGCCGTGAGGACGGGGGCCATGACGGTGCCCAGATAGCCCTGGTGCCCGGTCAGCAGTACGCGCAAGGTTCAATCCCCCAAGCTGAGAGTGAGTTTGGTGACGGCGAACGCCTCGGCGTAGCGGGCGTGGCATTCGATGCCGCGGATCCGGGCGAGACCGAGGAAGGCCTCCCGGTCGTACCAGGGCCGGTGTTGTTGCGAGGGGTAGTGCTCCCGCAGCAGCCTCGCCTTCTGCTCGGCGACCGTCGGCGACAGCGGCTGGTACGCGGCGAGGCGGCCGAGGTCCCCGTCCCACTTGACGATCTCGTAGCCGAGTACGAGGTGGTCGCGGAACGCGGTGGGCATCAGCCGCGCCAGGCCGCGGTGGTCCTGGTGCGCGTCGTCGGTGCGCGGGGCCAGCACCAGATCCGGGTCGGTCCGCGCGCGCAGCTCCTCGACCGCGGCCTTGGCCTCGTCCCAGTGCGCGGGCAGCCAGCCGTCCGGCAGTTTGAGGACGGTCAGCCGCAGGTCGGCGTCCGGGCAGAAGGCGGCGAGCGCGGCCCGCTCCTCCCGCTCCCGTTCACCGCCGCCGCCGGAGAGCACCAGCGCGTCGACGCGGACGCCCGGCCGGGCGAGGCACAGCGTGAGCAGCGTGCCGCCCGCGCCGATGGCGATGTCGTCGCAGTGCGCGCCCACCGCGACGAGCCGGTCAAGACGCCCGGCCCCGAGCCGGATCACGCCCTCACCCCCGAGCCGGTCGCGCCCGCTCCCGAGCCGGTCGTGCCCACTCCCGAGCCGTCCCGTTCCCACACGGCCCACGGGCGGTCGCCTCGGGCGTAGGCGGCGTCCAGCGCGGCCCGCTCCTTCACGGTGTCGGTCGGCTTCCAGAAGCCGCGATGCTGGTGGGCCACCAGCCGCCCGCGCTTGGCCAGTTGGACGCATCCGTCGCCGACCAGGTCGCCGTTCTCCGGGATGTGGTCGAAGACCTCCTGGCGGAGCACGAAGTAGCCGCCGTTCTCCCACAGCGGCAGCTCGCTCACCGAGGTGATGCCCCCCACCAGGCCGTCGTCGCCCAGATCCACGCAGTGGAACGAGGACTGCGGCGGTACCACCATCATGGAGGCCCCGGCGTCACGCCGGGCGAACCGGTCGATCATCTCCGGCAGCGGGGCGTCGGTGAGCACGTCCGCGTAGTTGGCCAGGAACATCTCGTCGCCGTCCAGATGATGCCGCACCCGGCGCAGCCGCTCCCCGATCGGCGACTCGACGCCGGTCTGCGCGAACGTGATCGTCCAGTCGGCGATGTCCGTCGACAGCAGCTCGGTCCGCCCGCCGCGCAGCACGAAGTCGTTGGACGTCGTCTCCTCGTAGGTGAGGAAGAACTCCTTGATGTGCTGGGCCCCGTAGCCGAGGCACAGGATGAACTCCGTGTGCCCGAAGTACGCGTAGTAGCGCATGACATGCCAGAGCAGCGGACGCGGGCCGACCATCGCCATCGGCTTGGGCACGTCGTCGAACGCCCCCTCGCGCATCCGCAGCCCGTAACCGCCGCAGAACAGTACGACCTTCATGGCTTGACCTCGACAATGCTCAGTTCCGGTATGGGAAAGACCAGCCGCCCGCCCCAGGTGTGCACATAGGACAGCTGCTCGACCAGCTCGGCCCGCAGGTTCCACGGAAGGACGAGGACGTAGTCCGGCCGGTCGGCGGCGATCCGCTCCGGCGGCAGGATCGGGATGCGGGTGCCCGGTGTGAACCTGCCGTGCTTGTAGGGGTTGCGGTCGACCGTGTACGGGAGCAGGTCGGGCCGTACGCCGCAGTGGTTGAGCAGGGTGTTGCCCTTGCCCGGAGCGCCGTAGCCGACGACCGTCTCGCCGCGCTCGGCCGCCTCGATGAGGAACCGCAGCAGGTCCCGGCGTACCTTGGCCACCCGAGCGGAGAACTCGGTGTACCCGGACGACTCCCGCAGCCCGGCGGCCTTCTCTCGGTCCAGTACGTCGAACACCCGCCGCGCGGGCTCGCCCGCCGCCTCGGTCGGCCGCGCCCACAGCCGGATCGAGCCGCCGTGCGTGGGCAGCGACTCGACGTCCACCAGCGCGAGTCCGCCGCTCGCGAGCGCCCGGATCGCGGACGCGACCGTGTAGTACTGGAAATGCTCGTGGTAGATCGTGTCGTACTGGTTCTCCTCGATCAGGGTCAGCAGATGCTGCACCTCGATGGAGACCCAGCCGTCCTCGGCGACCAGAGCGCGCAGCCCCCGCGTGAACCCGGTCACGTCGGGGATGTGCGCGTACACGTTGTTGGCCACGACCAGATCCGCCGGGCCGTGCTCGGCGCGTACGTCCGCGCCGGTGGCCGGGTCCAGGAACTCCGTGAGCGTGGGCACACCCGCGTCCCGCGCCGCCGCGCCGACGTTCACCGACGGCTCGATGCCCAGGCAGCGGATCCCGTGGTCCACGACGTGCCGCAGCAGATACCCGTCGTTGCTCGCGACCTCGACCACGAAGGCGTCGGGGCCGAGCCCCAGATCCCGCACGGCGTCGGCGACGTACGCGCGCGCGTGCTCCACCCAGGAGGTCGAGTACGAGGAGAAGTACGCGTACTCCTTGAACGTCTCCTCCGGCGTGATCAGCGGAGGGAGCTGCGCCAGCCAGCAGTCGGTGCAGACCCGCAGATGCAGCGGGTACGCCGGTTCCGGCTGGTCCAGTTGGTCCGCGGCGAGGAAGCTCTCGCACGGCGGTGTCGCCCCGAGGTCGACGACGCTGGTCAGCGCCGCCGAGCCGCAGAGTCGGCATCGTGTCATCTACTGCCCCCATCGGTTCTGTTCGCTTCTGTTGCTTCCGTCTGGTCCGCGATCGCGGTGCGGTAGCCGTCCACCAGGCGCTCAAGGCCGACGGCCGGGCTGAAGTCCCGCTCGTAGCGCCGCCGGGCCGCCTGGCCCATCTCCTGGTTGCGGGCCCGTTCGGCCGTGATCCGGCGCAGGCAGGCCGCGAGCGAGGCGGGTTCGCCCGGCCGGTGCAGCAGCCCGGTCACCCCGTCCTCGACGAGTTCGACGAACGCGCCGTGACCGGCGGCGACGGCCGGGACCCCGGCCGCCATCGCCTCCGCGACCACCAGGCCGAACGTCTCCCGCCAGGTGGAGGGCGCCACCACGGCCACCGACCGTGCGACCGCGTCGCGGCTCTGGGCCGTGTCGTACAGGCCGACGTACCGCACGTCGTCCCGGCCCGCCGCCCACGCGGCCACCTCCCGCTCCAGCGGCCCCGCCCCCGCGACCACGAGCGGCACGCCCACACCGCCGCCGTCGGCGAGCTGGTCCCACGCGGCCATCAGCAGCCGCAGACCCTTGGCCTCCGCGAGCCGCCCGAGATAGAGCAGATGCTCGCCGGGGCCCGCCCGGCGGACGCCCGGCTCCGGCACGAAGTTGTGCTTCACCGCCAGCCGCTCGGGCGGCAGGCCGGACCGCACCAGGACGGCGCGCTGCGCCTCGGAGATGCAGAAGAACCGCCGCACCCCAGACCGCCATCGCCGTCGGTTGACCGACAGACTGACCGCCAGCGGCACCGTCGCGAGCCGCGAGTCCCGGTAACAGCCGTGCCGGACGGCGGGCAGCGGCGCGGACCCGACGCACTCGGTGCACGGCCGCCCGTCCCGTTGCAGTGTGCCGGGCGGGCAGACCTGCGCGTAGTTGTGCAGCGTGGCGACGGCGGGCACGCCGACGTCGGCGCAGGCGGCCAGCACCGCGGGCGACAGAAGCGGGAAGACGTTGTGCACATGCACCACGTCAGGGCGTGCGGCGCGCAGCCGGGCGGCGAGCTCCGCGCGTACCGCCGGGTTCCACGGCACGAGCAGCGGCACCGCGACCTTGCCGAGCAGGGACCGGGCAGCGATGTCGTCGCTGCGCCGCTCGAACATCTCGACCTGGTGACCGGCCGCGCGCAGCAGTGCCGTCTCCTGGTCGACGACCTTGTTCTCGCCGCTCGGCTGCGCGGAGGCATAGCGGTTGTGCACCACGAGGACCCGCATGCTCAGGTCACCTCCCGGTCCCGGACCCAGCGCGGGACACGTCGTCGAGGGGTTTCGGACAGAGGGGTTTCGGACAGAGGGGTTTCGGACAGCGGGGCTTCGGACGTGGGGACTTCGGACGTGGGGGCTTCGGGTGTGGGGAGGGCCGCGGCGGGCGACGCCAGGAGCGAGGCGGCCACGGCCAGATGCAGCAGATACGGCGAGGCGTCGCCGAGCCCGGCCTCGGTGTACGACGCGATCGCGCAGTAGCCGATCAGGAAGATCGCGCAGGCCCGCGCCAGCGACGGCGGCCGCAGCAGCGCCACGCCGCCCAGCACGACGACGATCGCCGCCACCAGGGCGACGCCGGTCATCCCCTGCTCGTGGTAGACGGCCAGCCAGCTGTTGTCTATCGGCAGCCCGTCGAACGACTTGTCGCCCAGACCCGCGCCGAACAGGTACTCCGAAGTGGTCCGCGGCGCGGCCAGCAGAGCGTCCCAGACCTTGGCCCGGCCGGTGAGACTGGTGAAGTTCTCCTCACTCTGCCCGCGCAGGAACCACGCCTGGAGCGCGGACTCGAACGCCACCGCGGCCACGGCCGCGCCCACCACCGCCCAGGCGAAGAACCTGCGGGCGACGGCGCTGGTCAGCACGAGCGAACCGATCGCCAGCGCGAGACCGACGAGCAGGCCGAGCGTGGCCGTCCGGGTATGGGTCAGCGCGAGCAGGACGACCGCCAGCGCGATGACGACCGCCGCGCTGACCCGGTCGGTCCGGCGGCCCAGGAGCAGCAGCACCGTAAGCCCGATGACCACCGCGGCGTACTGGCCGATCTGCGGCGGGGTGAGCGGCCACAGCGCGCCGACCAGACGTCCGCCGTAGAGGTCGGGCAGGGCGGCCCCCGGTGAGATGAGCGCACCGGCGGCCACCGACCCGAGGACCGCGAAGTACGCGCGGATGTGGTGCCGTACGAACGTCAGGCCGCCGCCCCACCAGCGGCTGAGCAGCCACAGCGTGCCCACGAACAGGGCCAGCCGGGCGCAGCGGAACAGCGCGCCGAACCCGGACTCCAGACTCGCGCTGGAGAGCACGCTCGGCACCAGCAGCAGGGTGAGCAGGAACAGGAAGGCGCTGGCCCGCACGCGCGGCCGGAGGTTGACGGCGAGCGCCAGCGTGAACGCGGCGACCAGCGCGCCCATGGTGACCATCTGGATGAGCGAGCGGGGCAGCGGGACGATGGTCCGCGCCCCGGCGGAGCCGAGCGTGTTGAGGATCAGCAGCCCCCAGGCCGCCCCGACGAGCTTCGGCGTGCGGTCCGCGGTCATCTCAACCACCGTCCCGTGCGCGGAAGGTGCTGCCCTTGTCCTGCTGGTACGGGGTGCCCTGCCACTGCGCGGAGTCGAGCACCCGGCTGGGGTCGTGGGCGACGAACTTCCACGGGCCGAGGTAGACGTTGTCGCGCCAGCGGTTGCGCTGCTCGCGGGTGATGGCCTCGGCCACCCGCTCGCCCTGGTACGGCGACCAGTCCGGAAACGTGCCGTAGTTGGCCAGGACCGCCATGCGGTCGCACTTCACCGTGCAGTCGACGACGGACTTGTCCAGCGCGAAGCGGTTGTCGTGGATGTCGACCCGCTGGGTCTTCCACCGGCAGTCGTCATAGAGCGGCGCGGTGGCGATCTCCGGCTGCGCGCAGCGGTCGGCGTCCTTCACCAGCAGCGTGCAGTCACCGGACGAGGTGTTGGCCGGGCTGTTGCAGAACCGGTCGGCGTTCTCCCACAGGGTGATCCCGGACCAGTTGTCCTCCAGGACGTTCCGGTAGATCTCGATCTTGTCCGTGCGGGCCCGGACCCGTGGTTCGCCGCCGGACTCGGACAGATAGATCGTCGCGAACGGGAAGTCGTCGTCGCGGTCCGCCTTCCGGCGGCCCTCGACCCAGTTGTTCCGCCGGATCGTGTTCTCCCGGATGACCGCGTTGTAGCTGGTCTCATAGATCAGCGCCGCGCCGTCGTTGGCCTCGATGACGTTGCCCTCGATGCGGAAGTCGTTGTTGTTGGTGTCCGCCCACAGCCCCGTGCCGCGGTTGTCGTGCACCCAGTTGCCGCGTACGTCGGCCCCGTCGACGGCCCAGAACTTGACGCCCCCGGTGCAGCCGCAGCCCGGCCGCCGCCGCTCCCAGTCGTCCGTGTTGTTGCCCGTGATCTCGTTTCCCTCAAGCACCAGGCCGGTGATGCGGCCGTCCGCCTTCGCCTTGTACGCGTTGACGCCGTACTGGCCGTTGCCGCGCAGACAGCTGGCGCGGACCCGCTGGCGGGCTCCGGCCATCAGCCCCGCGCCCGCGTTGTGCTGGATCGTCGCGTGCTCGATCACCCACCCGTCGGCCGAGTCGTGGTTGACCACGCCCTCGTTGTGCGGCGCGACGAACCCCTGCACGGTCAGGTGGCGGATGGTCACGTCGGGGGCGGCGCCGCCGAACGCGTACTGGTTGGTCTTCCGGCCGTCGAGCACCGCGCCCGGCGCGCCGAGGTAGCTGTTGCCCTTCTTGGGGATGACCTGGGCATAGCGGTCCGGCGCGAGCCGGTGCTCGCCGGGACTGAGCCAGAACGTGGTGTTCGGGGGGTTGTCCTTGGTCTTCGCGGCCAGATCGCCGGTGACGCCGGGGTCGACCGTCACCGCGCCGGCCGGCGCCTTCGTCGGCCCGGCCGCCGGCTCGGCGCACACCCGTGCCACGGACGCGGCCGCCGAGCCGGTCGGCTCCGGCTCCGGACGCGCGTCCGGCGTACGGTCGCAGCCGGTCGCCGCCAGCAGCGCCAGCGCCAGCGCGGCCGCCGACGGCATCCAACGCCGCTGCCTGATCCCCATACCTCCCAGCCCCCCTAGCCGCGGAACCCGAGCACGGTGGTGAGGCCGCGCGGCCCGTCCGAGCCGCCCGCGAAGCCGGTGCCGACCAGCGTGGTGGCGGGCTCCTTGCGTCCGAAACCGGCCGAGTACCAGCCCAGCGGCGGATCGCTCTCGCCGCGGTGCGCCCGCCAGCGCAGCTGTCCGGGCAGGTCGAGCACCGCGGAGCGGTCCTCGCCGTCCCGTGTCCAGGTGAGCACCGCCCGGTCGTCCACCAGGTCCGCGGCGATCGCCGGGCCGAGGTGGAACGCCAGGCGCACGGCCCGGCGCGGTCCCGACAGCCGGTCGACCACCCGCAGCTCCTGGCTCGCGTCCGTCAGCCGCACCTCGCGGCGGTGCACGGAGGGCCCGTAGCCGTCGTGCTCGGCGCACCAGTCGGCCGTGCCCCCGACGTCGGCGGAGGTGTTCACGGCCAGGACGCGGCTGCGCGCCTGCCGGGTCCACAGGAACGGCCCGCCGGAGGCGGACTGGTCACCGCCGTCCACCTGGAGGGTGTTGTGGCCGAGGGTCGACCGGAAGTACCGCCGCCACTCGGGCTGCCCGTGATAGCAGAACGTCCCCGGATCGGCGAGCACATCGACCCCGTCGTGCCGGACCTCCACGGACAGCGCGTCCGCGTGCGCGTGCGCGGCGATGGACAGGAAGCCGTGCGGACCGCCGTCGCAGCGGCACCAGATCCCCGACGGGCCGCGCAGGATCGTCAGGCCCGCGTCGGCGAAGTGGTCCGGCCGGTGCGCCGGGCGGGTCACGGCCGGTGTGCCGCCCTCCTTCGGGTACGGGCGGATCAGCGCGGCCAGCAGCGGGGTGCGCGCATCGGCGTCGGGCGGCGTCGGCCACCAGGCGAGACGGCCGAACACGGCCTGCCCGGTGGCCAGCAGCGAGGCCCAGCGGTCGGTGCCCGCGCCGTCCACGACCAGGCCGTGCCCGTCGTCGCCGTCCCCCTGGCGCGGCGGCCGCAGCCGGCCGTCCACGACGGCCGCGAGCGCGTCGGTCATCCGCAGCAGCACCAGCCGCACCGACGCGGGGGCCGGCACCCTGGCGGCGTCCGCCTCGGCCAGCGCCGCCAGGCCGAGCTCAAGGACCAGGCCGTGGTACTCGGTGGCCAGCTCGCGGTTGAGGCCCGAGCCGAAGGTGTTGGCGCGCAGCTGCCGCTCCAGCGACCGCAGCGCGTCGGCCCGCCAGTACGCCGACTCGGGAAACCAGCCGAACGCGCAGGCCGCGGCGAACTGTCCGGCGGCCTCGGCGATGACGTGATTGTTCGCCGACGACCCCCGGCTGGGGAAGGCCGCCAGCCAGCGCTGGTGGTGCCAGACCTGGCCCACCGCCACCGGGTTGTCCTCGAACAGTCCGGCCGCGCCCGGCCAGCCGTCCAGCAGGCGGCGGACCCACACCCAGGACAGCAGCCGGATCCCCAGCTCGATGCCGCTGGTCCAGTGCACCCCGCGCAGCGGCGGGTTGGCCGCCCACCACGACCGCAGGTGCCCGGCAACCCGCTCGGCGTACCGCTCGTCCCCGGTGACCGCGTAGGCGGCGGCGAGCACGGTGAGGTACTGGTGCCGGGACAGCTCCCAGAGCTGCTTGACGTCCCCGACCGCGTCCTCGTCCCGGTACGGCACATCGAAGGCGTAGCACTCCGGCGCGCGACGGCCGGTCTTCGGGTCGTACCGCCAGTCCGGGTCGGCCAGGTCGTCGCGGGGCACGCCGAAGTACTCGGCGTGCCCCGCCAGCAGCCGGTCCGCATCGGCGATGAGGCGCTTCGCGGCGTCCGGCGGTATCGCGGCGATCGTCCCGGCGGGCAGTACGGCGGTGAAGGCGTCGCCGGCGCCGCGCGGGCAGTCCGGCGGGGCCGAGCGCCACCGCCGCCTGCGCACCGCGTCGCCGACCCGGCCGCCGACCTCCCGCGGCCCCATCCGGGACAGCCGCCGCAGGTACCAGCCCGCGCCTGACGCGCTCACCGTCATCGCGCCCCCGCCAGCGTCACGGGCGCGCCGCCGACCAGACTGGCCCGCACGGCGAGGGTGGCCGCCGTGGTGGCGGCCAGCGACTCCAGCGGCACCGGCATCGGCCCGCCGGTCCGCACGGCCCTGAGGAACGCGGCCAGTTCGGCGCGCTGGCCCTTGTCCCGCGCCTTGGGCAGCAGGGAACTGGTCCAGCGCCTGCGGCCGTACACCGAGGCGCGGACGAAGTCGTCGAGCCGCAGCGCGCGGCCGTCCGCGAACACGTCCAGGGTCTCCTTGGGGAAGCTGCCCGGTCCTGTGGTGACATAGCTGAGGGCGGCGGTGGACCCGTCCGGGTAGCGCAGCACGACCTGGAGGTCGTCGTCGCCGGGTGCGGTGACCGCGTACACCGAGACCGGGTCGGCCCCGAGCAGCCAGCTTGCCGTGTCGATGAAGTGCCCGCCCTCACCGGCGAACCGGGAGCCCTCGGCGTCCTGTTGGAGATACCAGCTGCCGTGGTCGAGCCGCCCCGCGTTGACGAGGTAGCGGAGGCTCGCCGGTCCGGCGGGGGTGCCGAACCGCTGTCTGGCCTCCCGTAGCAGCGGCGCGAACCGGCGGTTGAAGCCCACTTGGAGCCGGTCGTTGCCGGACTCCTTCACGGCGGTGAGCACATCGGCCAGTTCGTCCTCGGTGAGCGCCAGCGGCTTCTCCACGAACACCGCCTTGCCCGCGAGGAGCGCCTTCCGGGTCAGTTCGGCGTGCGAGCTGTGCCGGGTGACCACGAACACCGCGTCGACGGACGGGTCGCCGAGCACGCCGTCGAGGTCGGTGGTCGCCCGCGCGAAGCCGAACTTGCGCTGCGCGTTGGCCGCGGACAGCGCCGTCGTGGTGACGACCGTGGACAGCTCGACGCCGTCGCGCTGGGCCAGGTGCGGCAGCAGCATCGACGTCGCGTAGTTCCCCGCGCCGACGAACGCCAGCCGCACCGGAGCCTTGGCGGACGCGGACGCGGACGCGGACGCGGGCGCGGGCGTGGGCGTGGACGCGGATGCGGATGCGGACCGGCGCGGGGTGGGCGCTTCGCCGTCGTGCCGTACGGCGGGCACGGGCATCGCCAAGTCCCCAGCTTCCGCCGTGTGTTCGGGGTACCGGAACAGCACGGCCACGGCCTTCAGCTCGCCGTCCTTCAGGCCCTGGTACGTCTCGACGGCGTCGGCGAAGTCCGCCGTGTGCGACACCAGGGGCTCCACGTCGACCCGGCCGCGGGCGAGGAGATCGAGGAAGCACGCCAGGTTGCGGCGCTCGGTCCAGCGTACGTAGCCGATCGGGTAGTCCCGCCCCTCGATCTCGTACTCCGGGTCGTACCGTCCGGGGCCGTACGAGCGGGAGAACCGGACGTCGAGTTCCTTCTCGTAGTACGCGTTCCACGGCAGATCCAGACGGCACTTGCCGATGTCGACGACTCGGCCGCGGTCCCGGCTCAGCCGGGCGGCCAGCTCCACGGGCTGGTTGCTGTCGCCGCCCGCGGCCAGGTACACCTGATCCACGCCGTGGCCGCCGGTGAGTTCGGCGACGGAGTTCTCCACGGCCGACGAGCCGGGATCGCCGCAGGCCGCCGCGCCCAGCCGCGCGGCGAGCGCGCGGCGCTCCGGATCCGGGTCGACCCCGATGACGCGGACCCCCGACGCGGTGAGCAGCTGCACCACCAACTGCCCGATCAGACCGAGGCCGACGACCAGCGCCACATCGCCGAGCTGTGACTCGCCGCGGCGGACGCCCTGCAACGCGATCGACCCGACGGTGCCGAACGCCGCGTGCCGCGGCGCGAGACCGTCCGGGACGCGGGCGTAGAGGTTCTTCGGCACCCAGTTCACTTCGGCGTGCAGCGCGTGCTCGTTCCCGGCGCAGGCCACCAGGTCGCCGACCGCCACATCGTCGATCCCGGCGCCGACCCGTTCGACCACCCCGCACAGCGAATAGCCCAGCGGCGTATAGGAGTCCAGCTTGCCCATCACCTTGCGGTAGGTGGCGGGCACCCCGTTGGCGGCCACGCTCTGCGCGACCTTGGCCACCTGGTCGGGGCGGGAGCGGGCCTTGCCCAGCATCGACATGCTGGCCTCGGACACCTTCATGACCTCGGTCCCGGTCGATATCAGCGAGTACGCGCTGCGGACCAGCACACCGCCCGGCTTGCACCCCGGCTCGGGCACGTCGATCAGCGCCAGTTCGCCGCTCTTGTAGTTCTGTGCAACCTGTTTCACCCGAACTCCTCTTTCACCCGAACTCCGCTGAACACGCGTCGCGATACCAGTACTCGAGGGTCAGCACATGCCATAGCTGCTTGGAGAAGTCCCGGTGCCCGGCGGCGTCCTCGGCGGCGAGCCGCGCCAGCGCGTCGCGGCGCAGAAACCCGGCCCGGACGAGCGCGCCGTCATGGATCACCTCGCGCACCAGCGGCGCCAGATCCCGGCTCATCCAGGCCCGCAGCGGGGCGCTGAACAGGCCCTTGGGCCGGTACACGATCTCCCGCGGCAGCACCGAGACCGCCGCCTCCTTGAGGACGGCCTTGCCCTGCCGCCCGACGATCTTGCGGTCACCGGGCACCGCGAACGCCGCCTTGACCACCTCGACGTCCACATACGGCACCCGCACCTCGGTCGAGGCGGCCATGCTCGCCCGGTCCGTGTAGGCGAGGTTCAGGCCCGGCAGGAACATCCGGGTGTCGCCCAGGCACATGCGGTTGACGAAGTCGTCGAGGGCGTTGTCGTGGTAGGTGTCCGCGTGCTCGGTCAGCACGTCGTCGACCTCCGGGGCCAGGTCCGGATTGACCAGGGCGAGCAGCTCGTCCCGGTCGTACAGGGTGTAACTGCGCCGGAACGCGGTCTCCTCCGGCAGCTCGGCGAAGGAGAGGAACCGCTTCGCGAAGCGCACCGATCGGTAGCCGCGGCGGGCGGTGGCGACCGGCAGCCGGTCCACCGCCTTGGACACCCCGCGCCGCAGGGGGCGCGGGACGCGCTGGTAGCGCAGCGCGAGCAGGTTGGCCAGGTGCTTGCGGTACCCCGCGAACAGCTCGTCGGCGCCCATCCCCGAGAGCATCACCTTGACCCCGGCCTGCCGGGCGGCCTCGCAGATCAGGAAGGTGTTGATCGCGGCGGGGTCGCCGATCGGCTCGTCCAGGGAGTACGCCATCCGCGGCAGCAGGTCGAGCACGTTCGGCGCGATCTCGATCTCCCGCAGGTCCACGCCGAACCGCTCGGCCACCCGCCGCGCGTAGCGCAGGTCGTCCGGCATCGCCTCGAACCTGGCGTCCTCGGCGCGGAACCCGATCGTGTAAGCGGGGATGCCGGGCCGGTCGCGGGCCGCCAGCGCGGTCAGGTAGCTGGAGTCCAGACCGCCGGAGAGGAAGGTCGCCACGGGCACGTCGGAGAGCAGATGCCGCCGGGTCGACTCTTCCACGACGGCGGCCAGGTCCGGCTGTTCACCGCTCCGGGCGCGCTCTTGGCCCTCGGCGGCGACGTCCCTCAGCCGCCAGAACCGGCCGCGCTGGACCCGGCCGTCCCGGCGGCACCGCAGCCAGCTTCCCGGCGGCAGCTTCTCCGCCTCGCGGAACGCGCACCGGGAGTCCGGCACCCAGTAGTACAGCAGCGAGGCCACCAGCGCCGCGTCGTCCACGCGCAGCGACCCGCCGGTCACGGCGGCGAGCGCCTTGAGCTCGGACGCGAACACCAGACCTCCGCCGCGCCGGAGCAGGAACAGCGGTTTGACGCCGAGCTGGTCGCGGGCGAGCACCAGATCGCCGGTGCGCTCGTCGAAGACCCCGAACGCGAACATGCCGCGCAGCCGGGGCAGACAGTCCGTGCCCCAGCGCCGCCAGGCCTCCAGGAGTACCTCGGTGTCGGAGGTGCCGCGGAAGCGCACCCCGGCGGCCGCGAGCTCGGCGCGCAGCTCGGGCGCGTTGTACAGCTCGCCGTTGTACGTCAGGACGAGGCCGTCCGACGCCATCGGCTGGGCGCCGGTGTCGGACAGGTCGATGATGGCCAGCCGACGGTGCCCTAAGTGCACCTCGCCGTCGCCGACGGGGTGGTCGTACCGGCCCGCGCCGTCCGGGCCGCGGTGGGTGAGCGTGTCGGTGAGCCGGTCGGCCACGGCCTTCCCGTCCGGCCATCGGTATGTGCCCGCGATGCCACACATGTTCTACCGCGCCTCCTGGCCCTGGCCCTGGTCGTGGCCCTGGCCTTGCTCGTGGTTCTGGTCGTGGTCGTGGTTCTGGTCGTGGTTCGGGTCGTGGTCGTGGTCGTAGTCGCCGTCCGGGATCCGTGCCGCCCGCATCGACGGCAGCTCCGCCCGCTGCCGTTCCGTTTGCCGCTGGCCTGCCTGCCGCTGCTCCGTTCGCCGCTGGGCCGTTCCGTTCTGCCGGGCCAGCCGCTCACGACGGCCGCGCAGGGCGGTGTGCGGCCCGTCCCACAGCGTGCCGTCGGTCCGGTCGCCCGGATCGGGGTCGATCAGCACCACGCCGATCACCGCGATGCGCTGGTCCGCGAGCTGCCGCGCCACGGTGTGCAGCCATGCGGCGCTGCCGTGTCCGGCGCGTACGACGAGCACGGTCCGCGCGCCGAGGTACCGGAGGTCGGTCCACGCCGTGCCGGGCGCCACCGAGCCGACGCCGACCCGGAACTCCTGGAGCGCAGAGCCGGGGTCACGCTCGCCGCTGACCACGGTGGGATCGCCCGGCTTCGGGCGGCGGTCGGCGAGCCGCGAGCCGGGCAGGCCGTCGACGACGACCGCCTCGCGCTCCTGACCCGCCAGCGCCCTGGCGAGGTCCAGGGCGAGCACGCTCGTGTCGCGCGCACAGCCCAGCTCCAGCAGCGACACCGGTTCCGCCGAGCCGCGCACGACGCGGGCCAGGGATGTGGTGAGCCTGGCCCGTGCCGCCCGGACCCGTCGCCGCCGCCACCGCCTGGCCGACCGGTGGGGCAGCTCCGCGACGACCGAGGCGCCGAGGTGCGCGGCGATGTCCCGGCGCAGTACGGGGCGGTCCGCGACCACCGTACGGATCGTGGCCGCCGCGAGCCCGATGACGAGCCCGAGGGCGAGCCCGATCGCGCCGTTGGCCGCGGCGGTCCTGGGCAGCGAGTGCCGCACCGCGTGCGGGGCGTCCACGATCTGGGTGCCCGCGATGAGCCGGGGCGTGCCGACCCGCGCCTGTGCGGCGCGCTCGCCGAACTCGGTGATCCGCGACGTGAGTTCGGCCCGGCGGGCGAACAGCGACTCCCGGTCCGCCGAGTCCTTCGGCCCGCTCTGAGCCGACCCGTCCCCGATCGTCTTGTTGACGTCGGCGAGTTCGTCGCGCAGCCGGTCGCGCTGCCGGAGCAGGCTCTCGGCCTCGGCGTCCGCGACTTCCCGTATCCGCCGCACATGGTCCGCGACGAACGCGTCGGCCACCGCCTTCACGCGGGCCACGGCTTCCGCGTCGCTGTCGCCCGTCGCGTTGATCTGGAGCAGATTGTTGGTCAGGCCGGTGCCCTCGTACTCCCGCATGAAGTCCTCGGGCTTCTCCGCCGAGTCGAGGGACCGCAGGGCCTGCTCGGCGATCCGCGTGGTGTGCAGCAACGCGGCGTCCGTGCGGATCAGCGTGCCGGGGTCGTTCGGCTGGTCCTGCTGGTGCGCGACCAGCACCTTGGTCACCGCGGTCGGCGGAGGCGGCAGCAGGACCGCCGCCGCCGCGCCGACCAGCAGCCCCAGCAGGGCCATGGCGCACCAGAGGCGGCGGCGTCTCCGTATCGCCACCACCAGCACCTGAAGGTCGAGGAGCGGAGCCGCGACGGACTGCTGAGACAGCCGAGACGGCTGGGACGCCTGGGACGGCTGTGGCGACTGGGACGACAGGGACGGCTGAGACGTCGCATGCTTCGTCGCTCTCGTCACTCGGCGCCCCCCGTCGCGCCGCCGCCGACCGCGAGCGGCGCTGGCGTGGCGGCCTCCCGCGTACGGTCGGCGGGCTGTGCCGCACGGGTCCGGACCGTGCCGGTGAGGACGACGCCGACGAGCTCGTGCCCGGCGTCCGCGCACGCGTCGGCGAGGCCCGCGAGCTCGTCGGCGGTCCTGACGCCCGCGCTGAGCACGACCAGGACGCCGGACTCGTCGTCGCGGTCCGGCACCGTCGGCTGGGACGCCGAGACCTCCACCACTCGCGGTGACGGATCGCTCCCGGCCTCGGCGGCGAGCCGCTCGGCGGCCTGACGGGCGATCCGGTCGTCGTCCGGGACGACGACCAGCGGCGGCCGGGGAGTCGGCAGCCGGTCCCGGAGGCGGGCGCACACCCGCTGGTAGCGGATCCGCCTGCTGTCCTCGTCGCCGGACGTCCGCGGGGCGGACACGTCCCACGGGACGTCGACGCCGAGCAGCCAGCGGATCCGGGCCCGCGGGCCACGGCCTTCCGGCCGGAGCGCGCGCCGTTCACCGGGCACGTCGACGGTGCCCAGCGGCGTCGAGCCCAGCGCGGCCGCGATCTCCGGCTCGGTACGCGGTCGGCGGCCGGTCCGGGCGGCGGCGAGCTGGCCGATGACCGCGAGGAGGACGAACAGCAGCGCCCCGGCGGCGGCGAGGTGCGTCCGCGTCGGCGGTGCGGCCCCGGACGGCCGGGCCGCCGGGCCCATGACGACCATGGTGGTCCTGGCGGCGGCCGGGTCGGCCTGGTCCAGCTTGTTGACCGCCTCCTGGAGCGCGGTGCGCAGCTTCGCGAGCTCGGCGTGCGTCTGTACGTCTTCCACGGTCCGCCCCGGACCGGCCGCGTCGGCCAGCTCGGTGATACGACGGCTGGTCCGCGTCACCAGCTGCCGCAGCGTCTCGGGCCGCGCCGCCGCCTCGGGGTCGGTCTCGTCGTCGACGATCCGCGCGGCGAAGGTGATGTACTGCTGGACCACCTGGTCGGAGAGCCGCTGCGCGCGCTCCGGGGTCTCGGCCGTGCCGGAGACCTTGACGAAGTTCCCCTCGGCGGCCTCGGCGCTCACCCGGTCCCGCAGCTCGCGGTCGCTGACCGCGGTCCAGCCGAGCGCGGCGGCCGCGCGCTCGACCACCACCGAACTGGACGCGATCTCCGCCTGGGTGCGCAGCTCGCGCGCCTCCCACGCCCCCGGCAGCAGTACGGACGCCGACGCCGTGTAGCGCGGCGGGAACAGCACCGAGACGCCGTAGCCGACGAGCGCGCCCAGCACGGCGACGACGGTGAGGAACCGCCAGCGCCGACGGATCAGCCGCCCGAGCGTGGCCAGGCGTATGGTGTCGTCGCTCAACGGCGCGGCCTCATCCCTGCCCGGTACGGTGCTCCCCGCCCGGCACGGGCCGCCCGCCGCACCGGGGCGCGGTCACGGCTGGCGGCGTCGTAGGCGGCGAGCAGCGACGCCTGCGAGTTCCGCCAGGAGAGCGGCCCGTTGATCCGCTCCCGGCCGCTCTCGCCCATCCGGGCCCGCCGCTCCGGATCGTCGAGCAGCAGCGCGATCAGCCGGGCGAACTCGGCCTCGTCGTCGGCGGGCGCGTAGACGGCGGCGTCACCGGCGGAGACCCGTGCCTCCTTGAGGTCGAACGACACGATCGGCTTGCCCATCACCATGTACTCGAGGACCTTGTTCATGGTCGACACGTCGTTGAGCGGATTGCGCGGGTCAGGGGAGAGGCACACGTCCGCGGTGGACAGATAGCGCACCAGGTCGGCGTCCGGGACGCGCCCGGTGAACCGCACCTGCTCCGCGAGGCCGAGCCGCCGGGACAGCTCCGCCATCGCCTCGAACGTGTCGCCGCCGCCGACGAACACCGCGTGCCAGTCGGTCCGTCCGAGCTCGTCGCGGAGCTTCGCGAGGGCCCGCAGGGCGTAGTCGACGCCGTCCTGCGGGCCCATGACGCCGAGATAGCACAGCAGATGAGGCTTGCCGTGCTTCAGCTCCGGCTCGGGCGGTACGGGTTGGAACCGTTCGGTGTCGGGCGCGCTGCGCACCACGAACACGTCCTCAGGCCGCTGACCGCCACGGCGCACCGCGACGTCCCGGTAGCTCTCGTTCGTGGCGAGCACGACGTCCGCGGCCCGGTAGGTCAGCCGTTCCAGCGCGCACACGGCGCGGTAGAGCAGGTCTTCGCCGCGGCCGAACCGGGAGAGGTACAGCTCGGGCACCAGGTCGTGCTGGTCGAAGACGAACCGCGCGCCGCGCCGCTTCAGCCACAGGGCTGGCAGGAACAGCAGGTCGGGCGGGTTGCAGGCGTGCACCACGTCGACCGGGCCGACCTTCCGGGCCAGCCGGACCGTATGCCACAGCGCCGATCCGTACTCCCGCGGGTATCCGGCCGGGCCTCCGGTGGCCGCGCGCAGCGGGTAGCGGTGGATCTGCACCCCTTCGATCTCCGCCTCCGGTTCGGTGTCCCGCCCGCTGCCCTGGGGGCAGATGACGTGTACGGTCCAGCCCGCGTCGCGCAGCGTCGTGCACTCCTGCCACACCCGCCGGTCGAACGGCACCGAGAGGTTCTCCACCAGGACCAGCGCACGCCGGTCGCGTGTGTGCCGTTCCGGCCGGTCGTCGCCGGTCGTGTTACCAAGCAAGGCCCATGTACCCCGGTTCTGTCTGACGCGCGTCGGCGTCGGGAAGGCGGACGAGGTCGACGATCAGCGGTCCTTCGCCGTGCGGCAGCGCCGACAGCACGGCCGGGTCCCTGGTCCCGACCAGGCACACCTCGGCGTGGTCGAGTACCTCGTCGACGGAGTCCGCGAGCAGCTGCGCGAGGTGCGGCAGCCGGGTCTCGATGTACCCGCGGTTCGCGCCGATCAGCCGGGAGAGGCTCACATTGGCGTCGTAGATCCGCAGGTCGTACCCCTTGCCGAAGAGCCGCTCCGCCAGCTCGACGAGCGGGCTTTCGCGGAGGTCGTCGGTGCCGGGTTTGAAGGACAGTCCGAACAGGCCCGCCCGGCGTTTGCCGGTGCGCTCGACCAGGTCCACCGCGCGCTGGAGATGGTCGGAGTTGGAGGGCAGCACATGGGCGAGGATGGGCACCGAGACGTCGGCCTGCCGTGCCGCGTGCACCAGGCTGCGCAGGTCCTTGGGCAGGCAGGAGCCGCCGAAGGCGAAGCCGGGCCGCAGATAGGCGGGGCTGATGTTCAGCTTGCGGTCGGCCAGGAACACGTCCATCACCTGGTGCGAGTCGACGCCGAGCGCCTGGCACACCGCGCCCAGCTCGTTCGCGAAGCCGATTTTGAGGCCGTGGAAGGCGTTGTCCGCGTACTTGATCGCCTCGGCCGTCGGGACCGGCACCCGGAACACCTCGCCGGGCAGGCCGTCGTACAGCGCCGTCACCGTGTCGCCGCTGGCCGGGTCGAGCTCGCCGATGACGGTCTTGGGCGGGTCGAAGAAGTCCCGCACGCTCGTGCCCTCGCGCAGGAACTCCGGGTTGACCGCGACGCCGACGTCCGCCCCGGCGGTGCCGCCGACGTACTTCTCCAGGATCGGCACCAGCAGGTTCAGACAGGTGCCCGGCAGCATGGTGCTGCGGAACACCACGGTGTGCCGCCCGCTGTGCCCGTCGCGTCCGTCGTGCTCGCGGTGTTCTCCGCGTTCCCCGAGATCCGCCAGCGCGGCGCCGATCTGTTCGGTGACCCGCTCCAAGTACGTGGTGCACAGGCTGCCGTTGGGCTCCGACGGCGTGCCCACGCAGACCAGCGACACCTCGCTGCCCGCGATCGCCTCGCGGACGTCTCGGGTGGCGCGTAACGCCCCGGTCCGTACGACCTCGGCGGTGAGCTGGCCGATGCGTTCCTCGACCACCGGGGCCTTGCCGTCGTTGACCAGGTCGACCTTCGCCTGGTTCACGTCCACCCCGATGACCTCGTGCCCCAAGCTGGCCAGGCACGCGGCTGACACGCAGCCCACGTAGCCGAGCCCGAACACGCTGACTCTCATGACCCGTTCCTCCCGCTGGGCAGGCCCTCGCGGGCCGTGGTCCGCGCGTCGGCCGGACGGCCCCCGCGCATCAGTAGGCCCCCTGGCCGCAGAGCACCGCACGCAGCGTCTTCCACAAGATCACGGTGTCCAGGGCGAGCGACCAGTCCTCCACGTACCGCAGGTCGAGCCGGACCGCCTCGTCCCACGGCAGGTCGCTGCGGCCGCTGATCTGCCACAGGCCGGTGAGTCCGGGCTTGACCAGCAGCCGCCGCCGGATGTCCGGGCCGTACGCGGCCGACTCCTCCGGCAGCGGAGGGCGCGGGCCGACCAGTGACATCGACCCGGTGAGTACGTTGAACAGCTGCGGGAGCTCGTCGAGCGAGTACCGGCGCAGCACCGCTCCCACGCGGGTCACCCGCGGATCCCGGCGCACCT
The DNA here is from genome assembly GCF_054788135.1 of Streptomyces sp. O3. Taxonomy (NCBI): domain Bacteria; kingdom Bacillati; phylum Actinomycetota; class Actinomycetes; order Kitasatosporales; family Streptomycetaceae; genus Streptomyces; species Streptomyces sp. O3. Next base: position 135,497 of record NZ_JBTVYK010000003.1, on the reverse strand, counting down.
TGAACAACAGGCCCGCGCCCTCGTCGCGGTCGGCCAGTTCGGCCCGCGCCCGGTGGGCCCCGGCGACCATGGTGCGGAACTTGAGAATGGTGAACTCGCGGCCGTCCTTGCCGACTCTGCGCTGGCGGTAGAACGCGCCGCCCCGGCTGTCCGCCAGCACCAGCAGCCCGACGATCACCATCAGGGGCGCGAACAGCGCCAGCAGAATCGCCGCGCCCGCCCGGTCGACGACCTCCTTGACCGCCCGGCGGCCCCCGGTGAAGGTCGGCATGCTGACCCGCAGCAGGGGGATCCCGAGTACCGCGTCGATGTGCAGCCGCGGTCCCGCCACCTCCATCAGCACGGGGGCCACGACCATCTCGGCTTCGCTGCCTTCGAGGTCCCATGCCAGTCGTTGCAGCCGGTCCGGCGACCAGTGAGGGTCCGGGGTGACCGCGACGACACGGTAGCCGTCGCGGCGTATGTGGCCCGCGACGTCCGTCAGACGGCCGACGACCGGCACTCCGTCCAGCCGCTCACCGCCAAGCCGGTCCCCGTCCAGCCGGTCCCCGTCGAGTCGGGTACCGCCGAGCCGGGGGCCGTCCGTGGCGCACACCGCGTCCACCCGCCAGCCGAGGTGCGGGAACTTACGGGTCCGCGCGATCAGGTCGCGTACGGTGGCCGGGCTTCCGGCGGCGAGCACCGAGCGCAGACACCGTCCCTCCTTCCGTTCTCGGTGCAGCCAAAGGCGCAGCAGATACCGCGCGGTCATGGTGACGAGCGCGATCGCGGGAATCGCGACGAAGATCCAGAGTTTGATGTTGCGCGAGGTCAGGGCGATTCCGCCGAGCGCCAGTACGACGGTCGCGGTGAACAGCGAGCGTCCGAGCCGACGGAATTCCTCGGCGCCCTGGCCGAGCACGGCCGGGGTCCATGCCCGGCTCACCGTCAGCGCCCCCAGTACCAGCAGCTCGGTGCCGAATGCGAGTATTCCCCACTTCTCGTGCCAGTCGGCCGCGTCTCGGGCCCCGAAGAAGTTCCCGATCGCCGCTACCACGATCGCGGTGGCCACCGTGTCGCTGGTGATCACGGTACGGCGGTACCGCTGCTCCCAGTCGATCGCGGGCTGACTGGCGGCCCCGTTCGCCAACCGCCCGCGCGTTGGCGAAAACGGGCTGACTAATCCCCCCTGTCGCACAGAACCCCCCAGGTCCCCAGTGTTTGGACATGGTCCCGCCAGAGTCTTGAGATGTGCGGAAATCGACCACCCCCCACGTAACTGGTGTCGAAGACGCGGCTATTGGCTTTCTGTAGCACCTGGCCTAGAGCGCGAAGCACGGTCAATCTAGACCATCGGGGGTCGCTAGGAGAGGTGATGCAGGGAATTCGCGCTCAAGATTTCCGGACGGGATTCATTGATCTTGTGACTCCGAGGACGTCGAGCAGCGCTCGGGTGGCCGGGCTGGGGTTGAAGCGGTTCCACGCCAGGTACTCGACGCGCCGCGGTCCGTCGGCCACCGGCACCAGGGCCAGTTCGGGGTCGCCGGCGGCCAGCGGCCGGATGAACGCCGACGGCAGCAGCGCGAGCCCGAGCCCGCGTGCGATGAGCCGGGTGATCAGCTCCGCCACGCCAGCCTCGTACGCGACGTCGCGGGCCAGGCCCGCTGCGGCGAACGCCTGATCGGACTGGGCCCGAGCGGGCGTTCCGGCCACGAAGTCCACGAACGTCTCATCGGCCACGTCCCGCAGCGTGACCCGTGACGCGCCCGCGAGCCGGTGTCCGGCGGGCACCACCAGTACGTGCTCGTCGTGATCGAGGGCGAGGGTGTCCACTCCGGACGGCCGTTCGCCTTCCGGCAGGCCCAGAAAGGCGATGTCGAGCTCGCCCCGCCGGATCGCCGCCACCAGTTCGTCGCTGCCCCCGGCGCGCAACAGGACGCGGACGTCCGGGTGTTGGGCGCGGTAGCGCTGCAGCACCTCGGGTACGTCGACCGCGGCCGTGGTGACGATCACGCCGACGGCGAGTCGGCCGCGTACCACGCCGGACGCGGCGGCGGCGTCGGCGGCCGCGCGGTCGGCGGCGGCCAGGCACTCGCGCGCGCCGACCAGGAACGCCGCCCCGGCGCTGGTCAGTTCGGTGCGGCGGCTGGAGCGGGCGAACAGCTTGACCCCGAGCTCCCGTTCCAGGCCGGCGATCCGGTGGCTGAGCGACGACTGCACCACCGAGCAGCGCTCCGCGGCGCGGGTGAAGTTGCGGGTTTCGGCGACGGCGACGACGTAACGCATCTGCTGGAGATCCACCCGACCATGGTCACCGTTCATAGCTGTTATAACAACCATGCTTTGGAGTCATGGTGATCGCTCGTCGAGACTTCCGGCATGGCTACCTTGACCGAGCGGCCACCGGGTCCGCCGCGCGCCCCGTTCGCGCCGTACGCGGCGACCGTCGCACTGACCGCACTGGCCCCCGCGGCCTGGGGCACCACCTACGCCGTGACCACGGAGCTGCTGCCCGCCGGGCATCCGTTGTTCGCCGGGCTGATGCGCGCGCTGCCCGCCGGGCTGCTCGCGCTGGCGATCACCCGTGTGCTGCCGCGCGGGGAGTGGTGGTGGAAGGCCGCCGTCCTCGGCGCGCTCAACATCGGCGCGTTCTTCCCCCTGTTGTTCCTCGCGGCCGAACGGCTTCCCGGCGGTGTCGCCGCCACCCTCGGCGCCGCCCAGCCGTTGCTGGTCGCCGGGCTCGCCGTCGTGGTCGTACGCGACCGGCCGACGCCCTGGCGGCTGGCGTGGGGCGTGATCGGTGTGCTCGGCGTCGGGCTCGTGGTGCTGGGGCCGACGGCCCGGCTGGACGCCGTCGGGGTGGTCGCGGGCCTGGGCGGTACGGCCACCATGGCTGGCGGGCTCGTCCTCACCAAGCGCTGGGGACGGCCGGAAGGCGTCGGTCCGCTCACCCTGGCCGGGTGGCAACTGGCGGCCGGCGGGCTGATGTTGCTCCCGTTCACCCTCGCTGTCGAGGGGGTGCCGGAGCGGATCGACGCCGGAGCCGTCGGCGGCTATCTGTGGCTCGGCAGCATGGGCGGGCTGATCGCGTACACGCTGTGGTTCCGCGGGATCGGACGGCTGCCGGTCGGCGCGTCCGCGCCGCTGGTGCTGCTGTCTCCGCTGGTCGCGGCCGTGGCCGGGGTCGTGCTCGGCGAGTCGCTGAGTCTGCCGCAGGCCCTTGGCTTCGTGCTCGCCCTGGCCGCCATGCTCGCCGCGCAGCTGCGTCCCCCGGAGCGATTCGGACTAAGGAAGGCTCGATGATGACGATCGCCGTTCTCGGCGCTACCGGAATGGTCGGCGGCCGGGTGGTCACCGAGGCCAGCGCACGGGGACACCGGGCACTAGGGCGTGTGTCCGACACACGCCCTAGCCCTGTCCCGGAAGCCGGGGTCCGTGGAGCCGAACGCGATACCGGTCGCGGTCGACGCGAGCGACCCGGACGCCCTGCGTGAGGCGCTGGCGGGCCCGGCTGCCCGCGGCGTGCACGCCGCCGTGGACGCCGCTGCGGCCACCGCCTTGGCCGCCTCCGTGGACGCCGTCGTGCTGGCCGTGCGGACCTTTCCGGTCGACCAGCGGTTCCTGGTCGACGTCACCCGTACGGTGCTGGACATCGCGGCGGAGCTCGGGGCCCGCGTCCTGGTGGTGGGCGGCGCGGGCGCGTTGCACAGCCCGGACGACCGCGAGCTGGTCGCCGACGACCCCGCGTATGTGCCCGCCGCCTGGCGGGACGTCGCCACGGCCGGGGTCGCCCAGTTGCGCGTGTGCGAGGCCCACGCCCATGGCGACTGGGCCTATCTGAGCCCACCCGCCCTGCTGGAACCCGGCGACCGTACCGGCGGCTACCTGCGTGGCACTGACACCCTGCTCACCCGCGCCGACGGCCGATCCTGGATCAGCGCGGAGGACTTGGCGGTCGCCGTGGTCGACGAACTGGAGACGCCGGGACCCGGATATCGCGTCACGGTCGTCCACCGTGACGAACGCCCGTCACCGTAGCCAGCCGACGCGCGGGCCGCCGACCCCGTGTCGGTGTTGGGCCGATCGGGTGAGTCGCGTAAGAATTGTCCGGTCAGTCATTCAGTATGAGCCCGGACGGGGTGGGGCATGAACAGCCACGACGTCACCGACGCACAGTGGGAAGGGCTCGCCCAGGTCGTACCGCTGCGCAGCCGTAACGCATGGCCTTCCTGGCCGGGGCATCGGGCGATGTCCGAGGCGAAGACCGAGGTGAAGGGGGCGGCCAGGCGGCGTTTCGTGGTGATGCGGGTGAACGTGTTCTCCGACGCGCGCGATGTCGCCCAGACGGTGATGGCCCGCGTGCCCGTGCTGCTCGACCTGTCCGGCGCGGAGAGCGATGTCGCCAAGCGCGTCCTGGACTTCAGCAGCGGGGTCGTCTTCGGTCTCGGCTGCGGCATGCACCGGGTCGAACGGAACGTCTTCCTGCTGGCCCCGTCGGGCACCGAGGTACGGGAGCTGGTGGACGGCGCGGCCACGGTGACTGAAGGCGTCGACGTCCCCCGATAGTAGGAAGATCCGTTAGGAGGAAGGGTTCTGCGCATCAGTGGTACCTAGCGTCACGCATATGACTGTGATGTGGGACGGCGCGACGGATACCGAGACCCTGACAGAAGCGACGGCTGCGGCGGACACGGCGGATACGGTGGATACGGCAGGCGCGGCAGGCGTGTATACGGGCGGCTGGAGCGCGGGCGGTGGGCCCGCCGTCAGCGAACTGCGGCTCTCCGCCTTCAAGTCGCACCGGGGCGCGGACCTCTCCCTCGGCCCGGTCACGCTCTTCGCGGGGCCGAGCGGCAGCGGCAAGTCCAGTGCGCTGGAGGCCTACGAGGCGTTAGCGCGGCTCGCCGGGGGCACGGCACTCGGCGAGGTGTTTCCCGATCCGGTGGGGTGTGTACCGGAGCGGGCCCGGCCGGACCGTCAGCGGCGACGTGGATTCCGGATCGGCTGCACCGTCGTCGGTCCTGTGGGCCCGGTCCGGCTCGACCTCGCGGTGCAGGCCGAGCCCGAACTCCGGGTGGTCGGCGAGCGGTTGACGTCCGGCTCGGTGGTGCTCCTGGAGTCGGCGCTGCGCGATCCGTCGCGGCGCTCCGTCCAGGCGGCGTGGCACACGGCGGGTACGACGCCGGTGACGAGGGCGCCGCTGCCGGACGACCGCCTGGGCACGGCGCTGCTGCCGCTGCGGGTCGCGGGCAAGACCGCGGGGCAACGGCGGGTGCTGGCCGCGGCCGAGCAGATGGTGGTGGCGCTGCGGTCGGTGTTCCCCTGTGATCCGCGGCCCGCCGGGATGCGGGCGCCGGTGCCGGTCGGGGACGGGCGCCTGCGGGGCGACTGCGGCAACCTCGCCGAGGTGCTGCGGCGGACCAAGGGGGAGTGCGCGGCACGGTACGCGGCGTTGGTGGCGGCGGTGCGGGCGGGGTGCGCCGGGCCGGTTACGGATGTGCGGGCCGATGTGCTCACGGACGGGACGGTACGGGCGGTGCTCGCGCGCGGCGCCGGGCGGGCGGCGATGCCGGTGGAGCGTCTCGGCGACGGCGAACTGCGGTATCTGGCACTGGCGTCGGTGCTGCTCACCGGGCCGGGGGTGCTGGCGGTCGACCCGGTCGCCGAGGTGCCGTCGCCGTACCAGACGCTCACGGTGCTGGCGGACGGGGTCGCGCGCGACATGGACACCCGGCAGGCGCGGGAGCTGCTGGGGCTCGCGGTGCGGATGTGCGGCAGGGGGCGCGTCCGGCTGGTGGGCTCGGTGGGGGATGCCGTGGGTGGGGCGGGCGTGTGCGGCGTGGACGGTGTGACGGTGGTACACCTGAGGCCGTGACCGGACAACTGGATGTAGAGCAGCTACAGCGCAGGCTGGCGGATTTCGCGGCGGCGCGGGACTGGCAGCCGTACCACACGCCCAAGAACCTCACCTCGGCGCTCAGCGTGGAGGCCGCCGAACTGGTGGAGATCTTCCAGTGGTTGACTCCCGAGCAGTCGGCGCGGGTGATGGACGACCCGGAGTCGGCGCACCGGGTGCGGGACGAAGTCGCTGATGTCCTGGCCTATCTGCTGCAGCTGTGCGAAGTGCTCGGAGTCGACCCGCTGGCGGCCCTGGCGGCCAAAATCGACCGCAACGAGCGGCGCTATCCGGTGGGTTCGTCCGCGCCAGTGATCCCTCGTCGTCACTCTGCGGAGTGATGGAGATATCCACAGTCGAAATTCTGTCCACAGATTCCCGAATTCCCCTGGTCTTTCGGGCTGATTGCCTTCACTCTGGGTAGTGGAACCTTAACGGCGTGCAAGCGGCGGAGTGGTCGGCAGTGTGGGATGGACGGGGGTGGCGTATGGACGCGGAGCGGCTCATTCGCGCGAGCAGGGGTGCTCTGGCGCGGAGTGAGGAAGCGGCGGACATCATGGCGGAGGCGTGGCAGGCGCAGGCCCTCGCGCAGGCGATAGGCAGCCGGCTCGCGGTCGGCGGGCCCCCGGAACTGCGGGGCGAGGCGCTGGGGCTGAGCGAGATCAGCGGCCGGGGGTGCGGGGCTCTGGGGCCCCCGCCGCTGGGGCACGACGGGATACGCGCGGCGCGGCTCACGGGTGTCGCTGACGCGCGACGGACGCTGGGCGGTCTGGGCGGTCTGCTGGGAGAGGTCGGGATCGCGCTCGTGGGCGTGGCCTGCTCGGTGGACCAGGAGCCGTGCTATTGGCAGTGTGTTGAGGCCATCGACGCCGCCGATGAGTCGCGGGACCGGGTACTGGAGATGCTTCGCCGTCTCGCGGTCCGCGAGCGAGGCCTGTCCGCCCCGGACGCCAAGGCGGGCCCGCCTTGAGTGGGGAGCCGGTGTCAGGAGGGGGTGTCATCGCCCGTCGGGGCACTACGGGTGCCGGACGACTGGAGATCGGCGTCCAGCTGGGTCAGGTCGGCGTTGAGTGCCGCCATCAGCTCCTCCATCTGCTGGAGCAGGCTCTTGGGCTGACCGCCGTCCTGCTCGGGTACGGACGGCGCGGCCTGCTCAGGCGCGGATTCCTGGGACATGGCGGACTCCTCGGCCCTGGCTCTCCCGGCCAGGGGAGAGGCGGTGGTGCGAAGCGACGCCCGGCATGGGCCGCCGGTGCGGGTGCCGGGCGGTCCGGCTCCGCCCGAGCCAACGATCACTGTGCGGGGTGGTCACTGGCTCGGGCGGCACGGTCCACGGTGCCGACGGATTTTCACCCGCGCGAGGTGACGGGCGAGTTTCGCGGTGACGCGAGCGTCCGGCGAGGTCCGGGCGACCGCCCGGAAACCCCACGGCCGCTCGCGCCGCCGAACGGACGGCCTACTTGGCGCGGTCGAAGCTCTCGGTGCTGCCGTCCGGCCACTTCAACTCGATGGTGTCGCCGTTCACCGTGCCGGTCGCCGAGACGTTCTTCCGCTCGGTGTCGCCCTTCTTCGTACACACGAAGTCGACCTTGAGCGACTTGCCGCCGTCCTCCTCCTCGCCCATGCCGCGGCAGCGGGAGTCATTGTGGAACCCGAGGTACGACATCGAACGCTTGCCCTTGTCGGCCCCGAAGGTTCGCTTGGTCCCGACGATGAGCGACGCCCGCTTGTCGGTGTTCGTCCGCCAGATTCCGCGCAGGCCGTCGTCCGACGCGCCGCCGCTGCCGGGGGCGTCGGCGGACGGCTTGTCTCCGTCGGACGGCTTGTCCTTGGAGTCGTCTCCGCCGGGGGTCTTCAGGTCCGGGGGCTTGATGGAGAGGGAGGGGATCGGGATCGAGGGGTCGGCCAGCGGCGGCGGGTCCTTCTTGCCCTCGTCGTCGTCCTTGGTGAGGAAGTAGACGCCGCCGCCGATCAGGCCGATGGCGGCCACCGCCGCGAGGATGACGCCGACGGTCTTGCCGCTGGAGGCGCCTCCTCCTGGCGGCTGCTGGGGAGGCATCCCGCCGGGCTGCTGCGGCATCCCCCCGTAGGGCGCTCCGGGTGGGCCGGGCGGCGGGCCGGGAGGCTGCTGCCCGTACGGTCCCGGCTGGGGCGGCATGCCCTGTGGGGGCATGCCTTGCGGGGGCATGCCCGGCTGCGGCTGGCCGAAGCCGGGCTGCTGCGGGGGCTGGCCGTAGGGCGGCTGCTGCCCCGGCATGCCCGGTGGCGGCTGCTGCGGATAGCCGTACCCGTCGGGTGGTGGCTGCGTCATGAGTGGATCCCCCGATCCGACGGTCCTCCGCTGCGAGGTCGCCCTTCGCCAGGCCGGGTCCCGTCGTGCGTGTGTATGCGTCTGTGTGCGTCGTAGCTGTCAGCTGCCCGTGTGGGTGTGCGAGGAGTCTCGCACAGCTGAGAGCCAACCCGCGGCGCCCCGCGTCACGCAAGGAGATCGGGGCAGCCGTGACTGACCTGCGACATCCGTTCGGCCCGCCGTGGCCGCGCACCCGAAGTCCGCCGCTGAGCGGGCAGGATGGAGGCATGGATCTCCGTATCTTCACCGAGCCCCAGCAGGGGGCGACCTATGACACGCTGCTGACCGTGGCCAAGGCCACCGAAGACCTGGGGTTTGACGCCTTCTTCCGCTCCGACCACTACCTGAGCATGGGTTCCAGCGACGGGCTGCCGGGACCCACCGACGCCTGGATCACGCTCGCCGGGCTCGCCCGTGAGACGCGGCGCATCCGTCTCGGCACCCTGATGACGGCGGGCACCTTCCGGCTTCCGGGTGTGCTGGCCATCCAGGTCGCGCAGGTCGACCAGATGTCCGGCGGCCGGGTCGAACTGGGCCTAGGGGCAGGCTGGTTCGGGGAGGAGCACCGTGCGTACGGCATCCCCTTCCCCAAGGAGCGGTTCGCCCGGCTCGAGGAGCAGCTGGCCATCGTCACCGGGCTCTGGGCCACCGAGACCGGCAGCACCTTCGACTACGACGGCGCCTACTACCGGCTGACCGACTCACCCGCCCTGCCCAAGCCGACCCAGACCAAGGTCCCGATCCTGATCGGCGGCCATGGCAAGACCCGCACTCCCCGGCTGGCCGCGCGGTACGCCGACGAGTTCAACATCCCCTTCGCCTCGGTCGCCGACAGCGAGCGGCAGTTCGGCCGGGTCCGGGCCGCCGCACAGGAGGCCGGACGCGGCGGCGACGACCTGGTGTACTCCAACGCCCTGGTCGCGTGCGTGGGCAAGGATGACGCCGAGGTGGCCCGCCGGGCCGCCGTGATCGGGCGCGATGTGGCGGAACTGAAGGCCAACGGCCTCGCCGGTTCCCCGGACGAGGTGGTCGACAAGATCGGCCGGTACGCGGAGGCCGGCTGCCAGCGGATCTACCTCCAGATCCTGGATCTGGACGACCTGGACCACCTGGACCTGATCTCCTCGCAGGTGGGCTCGCAGCTGCCCTAGCGCGCCGGGGAAAACCGCTGGTCCAGAGGTCGCCAGGCCGCCCATACTCGGGAGGGTGTTCCTGACGATCAGTGCCACCGGCACCGCCGAGCAGCCCGCCACCGACCTGGGGTTCCTGCTCCACAAGCATCCCGACCGGATGCGGGTGGAGCACCTGGCCCATGGTGTGGCGCGGGTCCTCTACCCCGAGGCGTCCGCCGAGCGCTGCACGGCCGCGCTGCTGCTCGACGTGGACCCCGTGGCGCTGGTGCGGCGCGGCAGAGGCAAGGGCCGGGGCGGCGCGCCCGACTCGGCCCTCGCCCAATACGTCAACGACCGTCCGTACGCGGCGTCCTCGCTGCTGGCCGTCGCCCTCAGCGCGGTGTTCAAGAGCGCCCTGCGGGGCGTCTGCGCCGCGCGCCCCGAGCTGGTGGAGCGGCCGCTGCCGCTGCGGATCGAGGTGCCCGCGCTCCCCGCGCACGGCGGCCCCGAACTGGTCGGCAGGCTCTTCGCGCCGCTGGGCTGGACGGTTACGGCCGATCCGATCGCCCTGGACGAGAGGTTTCCCGCCTGGGGTGACTCGCGGTATGTACGCCTCGTGCTGGAGGGCGAACTGACGCTCGCACAGGCGCTGCGACACCTGTATGTGCTGCTGCCGGTGCTGGACGACGCCAAGCACTACTGGGTCGCGCCCGACGAGGTGGACAAGCTGCTGCGGGCCGGTGACGGCTGGCTGGCCGACCACCCGGAGCAGGAGCTCATCACCAGCCGCTATCTGGCGCGCCGCCGGTCGCTGACCCGCGAGGCGCGCGAGCGGCTCGAACTGGCGCGACTCGCCGACACGGACGACACCGAGGTCGAGGAGATCGACAACGCGGTGGACGAGGACGCCGACACCGAGGAGAAGCCGGTGCCGCTCGCCGTACTCCGCCGCGAGGCGATCCTCGACGCGCTCACCGAGTGCGGCGCGAGCCGTGTGCTCGACCTGGGCTGCGGGCAGGGCCAGCTGGTGCAGGCGCTGCTGAAGGACGTGCGGTTCACCGAGATCGTGGGCGTCGACGTGTCGATGCGCGCGCTGACCACCGCCGCGCGGCGGCTGAAGGTCGAGCGGATGGGGGAGCGCCAGGCGGACCGGGTGCGGCTCCTCCAGGGTTCGCTCGCGTACACCGACAAGCGCCTCAAGGGGTACGACGCGGCGGTGCTGAGCGAGGTCGTCGAGCACGTCGACCTGGAGCGGCTGCCCGCCCTGGAGTACGCCGTGTTCGGCTCGGCCCGGCCGCGTACCGTGCTGGTGACCACGCCGAACGTCGAGTACAACGTGCGCTGGGAGACGCTTCCGGCCGGACACGCGCGCCACGGCGACCACCGCTTCGAGTGGACCCGCCAGGAGTTCCGCGCCTGGGCTGGCGCCGTCGCCGAACGCCACGGGTACGGAGTGGAGTTCAGGCCCGTCGGCCTGGACGACCCCGAGGTGGGCCCGCCGACCCAGATGGCCGTGTTCCGCCTCAGCGACAGCGAGAACCAGCGGAACGGGAATCAGCGAAACGGCAGCCAGCGCAACGAGAGCCAGCGCAACGAGAACCAGAAGGGAGTGCGGGCGGTATGACCACCCTCGCCGTGACCGACCTGTCCCTGGTCGTCCTGGTCGGCGCCACCGGCTCCGGCAAGTCCACCTTCGCCGCCCGGCACTTCACGCCGACCGAGGTCGTCTCCAGCGACTTCTGCCGCGGACTCGTCGCCGACGACGAGAACGACCAGAGCGCCAGCCGCGACGCCTTCGACGTCCTGCACTACATCGCGGGCAAGCGCCTCGCCGCGGGCCGCCGCACCGTCGTCGACGCCACCAACGTGCAGTCCGACGGCCGCAGACAGCTGATCCAGCTGGCGCGCCAGCACGATGTGCTGCCGATCGCGATCGTCCTGGACGTCCCGGAGCAGGTGTGCGCCGAGCGCAACGCGAACCGCCCCGACCGGGCCGCGCTGCCGCGCCGCGTCATCCAGCGCCACCAGCGCGAACTGCGCCGCTCCCTGCGCCACCTGGAGCGCGAGGGCTTCCGCAAGGTGCACGTCCTGCGCGGCGTGGAGGAGATCGAGCGCGCCGAGATCTCCCTGGAGCGCCGCTACAACGACCTCACCCACCTCACCGGCCCCTTCGACATCATCGGCGACGTCCACGGCTGCCGCTCCGAGCTGGAGACCCTGCTCGGCAAGCTCGGCTATGTGGACGGCTCGCACCCCGACGGCCGTACGGCCGTCTTCGTCGGCGACCTGGTCGACCGGGGCCCGGACAGTCCGGGCGTCCTGCGCCGGGTGATGTCGATGGTCGCCTCCGGCGACGCGCTGTGCGTGCCCGGGAACCATGAGAACAAGCTCGGCCGTTACCTCAAGGGAAGAAACGTCCAGCACACCCACGGTCTCGCCGAGACCCTCGCGCAACTGGAAGGGGAGAGCGAGGAGTTCCGCGCACAGGTGCGGGAGTTCATCGACGGTCTGGTCAGCCACTACGTCCTCGACGAGGGCAAGCTCGTCGTCTGCCACGCCGGGCTGCCCGAGAAGTACCACGGCCGCACCTCGGGGCGGGTGCGCTCGCACGCGCTGTACGGCGACACCACGGGCGAGACCGACGCGTTCGGGCTGCCCGTGCGCTACCCGTGGGCGGAGGAGTACCGCGGCCGGGCCGCCGTGGTGTACGGCCACACACCCGTGCCCAGTACCTCCTGGGTGAACAACACGATCTGCCTGGACACCGGCGCGGTGTTCGGCGGGAAGATGACGGCGCTGCGCTGGCCGGAGCGCGAGCTGGTCGACGTACCGGCCGAGCGGGTCTGGTACGAGCCCGCCAAGCCGTTGGCCACCGAGGCGCCCGGCGGGCATGAGGGACGCCCGCTGGACCTCGGCGACGTCCAGGGCCGCCGGGTCGTCGAGACCCGGCACGCGGGGCGGATCTCGGTGCGCGAGGAGAACGCGGCGGCGGCGCTTGAGGTGATGAGCCGCTTCGCCGTCGACCCGAGGCTGCTGCCGTATCTGCCGCCGACCATGGCGCCGACCGCGACGTCCCGGCGCGACAGCTACCTGGAGCACCCGGCGGAGGCGTTCGCGCAGTACGCGGCGGACGGCGTGCGGCGCGTGGTGTGCGAGGAGAAGCACATGGGCTCGCGGGCGGTGGTGCTGCTCTGCCGGGACGCGCGGACGGCGCGCGAGCGCTTCGGCGTCGCGGGCGGCCTGACCGGGGCTGACGGCCCGACCGGCTCGGTCTGCACACGTACCGGCCGCCCCTTCTTCGACGACCCGTCCGTCACCGAAGAGGTCCTGGACCGGCTGCGCACCGCGGTCACCGATGCCGGGCTCTGGGAGGAGCTGGCGACCGACTGGCTGCTGCTCGACGCGGAGCTGCTGCCCTGGTCGCTCAAGGCCTCCGGGCTGCTCCGCAAGCAGTACGCGGCCGTGGGCGCCGCCTCCGGCGCGGTCTTCCCCGACGCCCTGGCCGCCGTCGAAGCGGCCGCGGCGCGCGGGGTGGACGGAGCCGGTGAGCTGCTGGCCGGACAGCGGGACCGGGCCGCGGACGCCGCCGCGTTCACGGACGCGTACCGCCGCTACTGCTGGGACACCGACGGCCTGGACGGGGTGCGGCTCGCGCCGTTCCAGCTGCTGGCCGTGCGGGGGCGCAGCCTGGCCGGGCTGCCGCACGACCAGCAGCTCGCGCTGCTCGACCGGATGATCGAGCACGACGGTTCGGGGCTGCTGCGCACCACCCGGCGGCTGTATGTCGACACCGGCGACGACGCGTCCGTACAGGCGGGCGTCGACTGGTGGCTGGAGATGACCGGGCGGGGCGGCGAGGGCATGGTCGTCAAGCCGCTGGACGCGCTGGTGCGGGACGGGAAGGGCCGCCTGGCGCAGCCCGGCGTCAAGTGTCGTGGCCGCGAGTATCTGCGGATCGTCTACGGTCCCGAGTACACCAGGCCGGACAACCTCCGGCGGCTGCGTGAACGCTCGCTCGGCCACAAGCGCTCGCTCGCCCTGCGGGAGTACGCGCTCGGGCTGGAGGCGCTGGACCGGCTGGCCGACGGCGAGCCGCTGTGGCGGGTGCACGAGGCGGTCTTCGCGGTACTCGCGCTCGAATCGGAGCCGGTCGACCCGCGGCTGTGAAAGACAGCTCCCGGCTCCGGTCGGCGGTATCCGGTGATTGTCACGGCGCGGCACCCCGGTCTCGGCCAGGATGGGTTCCATGGGATTCCATGTCGACTCCGAGGCCGGGCGGCTGCGCCGCGTGATCCTGCACCGCCCCGATCTCGAGCTGAAGCGCCTCACGCCCAGCAACAAGGACGCCCTGCTCTTCGACGACGTGCTGTGGGTGCGCCGGGCCCGCCACGAGCACGACGGGTTCGCCGACGTCCTGCGCGACCGGGGCGTGGCCGTGCACCTCTTCGGCGACCTGCTGCGCGAGACCCTGGACGTCCCGGCCGCCAGGGACCTCGTCCTCGGCCGGGTCTTCGACGAGAAGGAGTACGGGCCGCTGGCCGCCGGGCCGCTGCGCGAGGCCATGGAGACCACGCCGTCGACGGACCTGGTGGAGGCCCTGGTCGGCGGCATGACCAAGCGCGAGTTCCTGGAGCGTCACCCGGAGCCGACGTCGGTGCGCTTCCACGCCATGGAGCTGGACGACTTCCTGCTGCGCCCGCTGCCCAACCACCTCTTCACCCGCGACACCTCCGCCTGGATCTACGACGGGGTGTCGATCAACGCGATGCGCTGGCCCGCGCGGCAGCGCGAGACCGTCCACTTCGAGGCGATCTACCGGCACCACCCGCTGTTCACCGGGCCCGAGGCCGGGGCCTTCCACCACTGGTCGGAGGGCCAGAGCGACTACCCGTCGACCATCGAGGGCGGCGATGTGCTGGTCATCGGCAAGGGCGCGGTGCTGATCGGGATGAGCGAGCGCACGACGCCGCAGGCCGTGGAGATGCTGGCCCACAAGCTGTTCGCGGCGGGCAGCGCGAGCGTGATCGTGGCCCTGGACATGCCCAAGAGCCGGGCGTTCATGCACCTGGACACGGTGCTGACGATGATCGACGCGGACACCTTCACGCAGTACGCGGGCCTCGGCATGCTCCGCTCGTACACCATCGAGCCCGCCGACGACGCTCGGGAGCTCAAGGTCACCGACCACCCGCCGGAGCATATGCACCGGGCCATCGCCTCAGCCCTGGGGCTGAGCGCCATTCGCGTGCTGACGGCCACCCAGGACGTGCACGCGGCGGAGCGCGAGCAGTGGGACGACGGCTGCAATGTGCTGGCGGTCGAACCGGGGGTGGTCCTCGCCTACGAGCGGAACGCGACCACCAACACCTATCTGCGCAAGCAGGGCATCGAGGTGATCGAGATTCCGGGCAGCGAGCTGGGCCGGGGGAGGGGCGGCCCGCGCTGCATGAGCTGCCCGGTCGAACGCGACCCGGTCTAGCGCCGAGTCCGGCACCGAACAGGGCCCTGTATAGAAATGTCGACCGTCGTATAGACTTCCAGCCTTCCCGTCTTGCCGACCCGTCCTCGCAGTACAGGAGCGCCCATGGCCACCGACCTCACCGGCCGCCACTTCCTCAAGGAGCTGGACTTCACCGCCGAGGAGTTCCGCGGCCTGATCGCCCTGGCCGCCGAGCTCAAGGCCGCCAAGAAGGCGGGGGCCGAGTCCCGGCGGCTGGTCGGGAAGAGCATCGCGCTGATCTTCGAGAAGACCTCGACGCGCACCCGCTGCGCCTTCGAGGTGGCGGCCGCCGACCAGGGGGCGTCGACCACGTACCTCGACCCCTCCGGCTCGCAGATCGGGCACAAGGAGTCGGTACGCGACACCGCGCGGGTGCTCGGCCGGATGTTCGACGGCATCGAGTACCGCGGCGACAGCCAGGCCGCCGTCGAGGAGCTCGCCGCGCACGCCGGGGTGCCCGTGTTCAACGGGCTGACCGACGACTGGCACCCGACCCAGATGCTCGCCGACATGCTCACCATGGCCGAGCACACGACCAAGCCGCTCGGCGAGGTCGCCTTCGCCTACCTCGGCGACGCCCGGTTCAACATGGGCAACTCGTACCTGATCACCGGCGCGCTGCTGGGGATGGACGTACGGATCGTCGCGCCCGCGTCCTACTGGCCCGCCGGGGAGATCGTCGCACGGGCCCACGAGCTCGCCGCGGCCAGCGACGCCCGGATCACCCTCACCGAGGACGTCGCCGACGGCGTGCGCGGGGCGGACTTCGTCGCCACCGACGTCTGGGTGTCGATGGGGGAGCCGCGGGAGGTCTGGGACGAGCGGATCGCCGCGCTCGCGCCGTACGCGGTGACCATGGACGTGCTGCGAGCCGCCCGGAACCCCGACGTCAGGTTTCTGCACTGCCTTCCGGCCTTCCATGACCTGGGTACCAAGGTGGGCCGCGAGATCCACGAGCGGCACGGCCTGAGCGCACTCGAAGTGACGGACGAGGTCTTCGAGTCGGCGCACTCGGTCGTCTTCGACCAGGCCGAGAACCGGCTGCACACCATCAAGGCGGTCCTGGTGGCCACCCTCACGTAGCGGAGAGACGCGTTTCGGGCCCGCAGGGCGTAGTCCTGCGGGCCCGCGGCGTGCCCGCGGATCATCACACAGGGTCAGCTCTGTTCAGGGGCTTGCGTGGTGGCTGGTTTGCGCTCAGCCTCAGTAGTGATTAGGTTAGCCTTACCTAATCTGCTCGGGGGGAACGTATGACGACCCGGAATACGGGGGTCGCCGGCTCGGTCGCGCTGGTCACCGGCGCGGCCAGAGGAATCGGTGCCGCCGTGGTGGACGGACTCGTCCGCGAGGGCGCCACCGTCGCCGCCCTGGACGTGGACGCCGACGGACTGGCCGAACTCGTGGACCGTTCGGACGGCCGGGTGGTGGCCTACGTCGTGGACGTGGCGGACGCCGGCGCGGTCACCGATGTGGTCGAACAGATCGAGCGCGGGATCGGGCCCGTCGACATCGGGGTGTCCGTCGCGGGCATCCTGCGGCCGGGTCTGGTGTATGAGACCACCGACGAGGACTGGGCGGACACCTTCGCCGTCAACACCACCGGGGTGTTCGCCGTACTGCGCGAACTCGCCCGCAAGATGGTGCCCCGCGGGCGCGGCTCGCTGGTCACCGTCGGGTCCAACGCCGCGGGCGTGCCGCGTACGGGGATGGGAGCGTACGCCGCGTCCAAGGCCGCGGCCACGATGCTCACCCGGTGCCTCGGCCTTGAACTGGCCCGCCACGGCATCCGGTGCAACGTGGTCTCGCCCGGATCGACCGACACCCCGATGCAGCGGCAGCTGTGGACCGGCGAGGACGACCTCGCGCGGGTGATCGCGGGGACCCCCGAGCAGTTCCGGGTGGGCATCCCACTGGGTCGCATAGCCGACCCGGCCGACATCGCCGACGCCGTGCTGTTCCTGGTCTCCGACCGCGCCCGGCACATCACCATGCAGGACCTGTTCGTCGACGGCGGCGCGACTCTGCGCGCCTGAGAAAGGAATAGCCGACGTGTCCCTATCCGCGCTTGTGCGCCCCAGGCCCGTACACCGGGCAGCCGATCTGCTGACCGCCTATCTGCCAGGGTCGTTCTACTTCTCCTCCACGCGGGGCGCGCTGCTCGCCGACGGCGTGCACGCCCGGGTCCGGCCCGGCGGCGAAGCGCGGGCATCGGCCGCCGCCGAGGCGCTGGGCCGGGCCGCGGCGGCGGGGCTGCCCGAGCCCGTGGTCGTCGGGGCCGTCGGGTTCCGCCCGGAGGCCGAGACCGGCCTGGTGGTGCCGTCCGTGGTGCGGCGCGCGGGCGTTCCCGACGCCGTACGGGCCCCCGAGGCGGAGTCCGGCGTGGCATGGACGGTCACCCCGCGCCCCGAGCCCGCCGCGTACGCCGACAGTGTGCGCCGCGCCCTTGACCTCATCGGCCGCGGCGACCTGCGCAAGGTCGTCCTGGCCCGCTGCCTGGAGCTGACCGCCGACACCCCGGTCTGGGTGCCCGCGCTGCTGGCCCGGCTGGTGCGGGCCGACCCGGCCGCGTACGCCTTCGCCGCCGATGTCACCGCGCCCGGAGATCCCGCGCCGCGCACACTCGTCGGGGCCAGCCCCGAACTGCTGGTGTCCCGGCGCGGCACGACGGTGGTCGCCAACCCGCTGGCCGGGTCGATACCCCGGTCCGGCGACGCGGCCCTCGACCGGGAACGGATCGCGCGGCTGCGCGAGTCCGCCAAGGACCTCGGCGAACACGCCCACACCGCCGGACAGGTGGCCGACGTACTCGGCGGGTTCTGCGCTGATCTGGAGGTGCCTGACGGGCCCGAGGTGATCGGCACGCCGACGATGTGGCACCTGTCCACCCGGATCACCGGGCGGCTGGCGGACCCGGCCGACCCCGCCAGCTCGGCGCTCGGTCTCGCCGAGGCGCTGCACCCGACGCCCGCGGTGTGCGGGGTCCCGGCGGCCGGGGCGCTCGCGGCCATCGCGGACCTGGAACCGGAGGACCGCGGCTACTACGCCGGGATGGTCGGCTGGACCGGGCTCGACGGCGACGGCGAGTGGGCGGTGACGATCCGCAGCGCCGAGGTGTGCGACCGGACGGTCCGGCTGTTCGCCGGGGCCGGGATCGTGGACGGCTCCGACCCGGCCGCCGAACTGGCCGAGACCGCCGCGAAGTTCCGCACGCTGCTGCGTGCCATCGGCCTGGAGGGCGTGGCGTGACCGTGGACCATGTGCCCTGGCCGCCGGAGGCCGCCGCCCGCTACCGGGCCGCCGGTCACTGGCGGGGAGAGACCTTCGGGGCGCTGCTGACGTCGCTCGCCGGTACGTACGCTGAGCGGACCGCCGTCATCGGCGGGGACATCCGGTGGACCTTCGCCGAACTGGACGAGCGGGCCCACCGGATCGCGGCCGGACTGGTCGACTCCGGTCTCGCGCCCGGCGACCGGGTGGTGTTGCAACTGCCCAACATCCCGGAGTTCCTGCCGGTGGTGTTCGGGATGTGGCGGGCCGGTGTGCTGCCGGTGTTCGCCCTGCCCGCGCACCGGCACAGCGAGCTGCGGCACTTCGCCGAGCAGAGCGAGGCCGCCGCCATCGTCACGGTCGGTACCTACGAGCGGCACGACCACGCCGCCGTGGCCCGTGCCGTCGCCTCCGAAGTGCCCTCCGTACGAGAGGTGTTGGTCGTCGGGTCGGATGAGTTCGCCGCGCTGGCCGCGACCGGGCCGCGCGAACTGCCCGACCCCGACCCGGAGGGCGTGGCGTTCCTCCAGCTCTCCGGGGGGAGCACCGGGCTGCCGAAGCTGATCCCGCGCACCCACGACGACTACCTCTACAGCGTCCGCGAGAGCGCCGGGATCTGCGGGCTCAGCCCGGACAGCGTCTACCTGGCCGCGCTTCCCGTGGCGCACAACTATCCGCTCAGCTCGCCGGGAGTGCTGGGCGCGCTGTACGCGGGCGCGGCCACGGTGATGGCGCCGCGGCCGGACGCGGACACCGCGTTCCGGCTGATCGAGGCCGAGCGGGTCACGATCACCGGCGTGGTGCCGCCGCTGGCGGCTGCCTGGGTGCAGGCCGCGGCCCGTACCGACCGTGATCTGTCCTCTCTTGAGGTGCTGCTGGTCGGCGGGGCCAAGTGCGGGCGCGAACTGGCCGAACGGATCGGCCCCGCGCTCGGCTGCCGGCTGCAGCAGGTGTTCGGGATGGCCGAAGGACTGGTCTGCTACACGCGCCTGGACGATCCGGACGAGATCGTGCTCGGGACCCAGGGCCGCCCGATCTCCCCTGACGACGAGGTACGTGTCGTCGACCCGGAGACCGGCGCCGATGTGGCTCCGGGCGAGGTGGGCGCGCTGCTCACCCGCGGCCCGTACACGATCCGCGGCTACTACCGGGCCGAGGAGCACAACGCCGCCGCGTTCACCCCGGACGGCTTCTACCGGACCGGTGACCTGGTACGACGTACGCCCACAGGGCAACTCGAAGTCGTCGGCCGGGCCAAGGAGCAGATCAACCGGGGCGGCGAGAAGGTCGCGGCCGAAGAGGTCGAGAACCATCTGATGGCCCATCCGGGCGTGCTCGACGCCGCCGTCGTCGCGGTACCCGACCCGTATCTGGGCGAGCGGACCTGCGCGTACGTCGTGCCCATGGCCCAAGAGCGGCCCACCGGGCGGGAGTTGCGCGCCTTCGTACGCGAGCGCGGGGTGGCCGCGTTCAAGGTGCCTGACCTGGTGCAGGTCGTCGAGGAGTTCCCGGTGACCGGCGTCGGCAAGACCAGCAAGCGCGAGCTGAGGGCGGCCCTGGCCGCACTCGCTCGGAAGGAGTGATGAGTGTGTCCCTGCCCGAGATACGGCCCTATCCGCTGCCCACGGCCGCCGAACTGCCCGCGGGGCGGGTGGCCTGGCGGCCCGACCCGGACCGCGCGGCCCTGCTGATCCACGACATGCAGCGCTACTTCCTGGCGCCCTACGCCGGGGCTCCGGTGCCCGAGGTGACCGCGAACATCGCGCGGCTCGCCGACGCCGCCCGCGAGCGGGGGATTCCGGTCTTCTACACCGCGCAGCCCGGCAGGCAGGAGGCCGCGGACCGCGGGCTGCTCACCGAGTTCTGGGGCGACGGCATCGGCGCGGTGATCGACTCCGACCCGGCGGCCGCGGACGTCGTCGACGCGCTCGCCCCGGCCGAGGCCGACACCGTACTGGTCAAGTGGCGCTACAGCGCGTTCCAGCGCAGCACGTTCGCCGAGCAACTGGCCGCGCTCGGCCGTGACCAGCTGCTGATCACCGGCGTCTACGCGCACATCGGCTGCCAGGCCACCGCCGTCGAGGCGTTCATGCGGGACGTGCGGCCGTTCCTGGTGGCCGACGCGGTCGCCGACTTCTCCCGCGAACGCCACGACCAGGCATGCGAGTACGTCGCCCAGCGCTGCGGCGTCGTCACCACCACCGCCGACGCGCTGACCGCCCTGTCCGCGCCGATCCCCGCAGGAGCCGCCCGATGAGCCAGCCCGTGAGCCAGACCACGAGCCAGACCCTGTCGCCCGAGCGCGTCCGCGCCGACGTGGCGGAGCTGCTGGGCTGCGACCCGGCCGCCATCGCGCCCGACGACGACCTGTTCGACCTCGGCCTGGACTCGGTACGGATCATGACCCTGGTCGAGCGCTGGCGCGCCGCGGGGGCGAGCACACTGGAATTCCCCGACCTGGCCGAACAGCCCGAACTGGGCCACTGGACGGCCCTGCTGACCGGAGCGGCCGCATGACCCGCGTCGACCACCGGCACCGGCACCTGGACCGGATCGCCGAGGTCCGCGCGGGCCGCCACGCCGAGAAGGTGGGCTACCCGATCCATCTCCGGGAGACCGAGGTCGTACGGACCGCCATGGTCGGGACCGGACTGCTGCGGGTGACCCTGGGCGGGCCGGGCGCGAAGGGATTCGAGGCCCACGCGCCGGACGAGCATGTGAAGCTGATCTTCCCCGAGCCGGACGGCTCGCTGCGGCTGCCCGAGCGGAACGGCATGATGCTGCGCTGGCCACGGCCCGCGCCCACCTCGCGCGAGTACACCGTGCGCCGCTACGACCCGGTCGCGGGCGAGATCGACATCGACATCGCCCCGCACGACGGCGGTCTCGCGTCGGGTTGGGCGCAGAAGGTCCGGCCGGGCGCGGTCCTGCATGTCGCGGGCCCGCCCGGCGGCCTGATCGTCCCGCACACTTACGACCGCTATCTGCTCGCGGGCGACATCACGGCGCTGCCCGCGATCGCCCGCTGGCTGGAGGAGCTGCCGCGGAGCGCGCGGGGCTGGGCGTTCGTCGAAGTCGCCGACGCCGCCCAGGAGATCGAGCTCTCCGCGCCCCAGGGCGTCGAGGTGCGCTGGCTGCACCGCGGCGACCGCCCGGCGGGCACCGGCGACGCGCTGGCGCGTGCCGTGACCGCGGTGACCGTGCCCGAGGGCGAGCGGGTGTACGTGTGGGCCGCGGGCGAGGCGGGGCAGATCAAGCCGCTGCGCCGCTGGGTCCGCGACGAGCTGCGGCTGGAGAAGGCCGACCACGACATCACCGGCTACTGGAAGCGCGGCGTCGCCGACTTCGACGAAGACGACCACTGACCAACTGGCTGACCTGACAGGGGCGGACGTCCTGCCGCTGCCCGGTCGCCATGCCCTGAAGGCCACCTAGCGAGGTGAGCCTTACCTAATAAATCCCTTGCCTCATGAATACGGAGTTCCCTATGTCCATGCGTAGATCGTCAGGCCTCGTCGGCGCCGTGGTGCTGGCCCTGGCCCTGACCGGGTGCGGCTCCTCGTCCTCCGACAGCGGATCGGACAAGGCCAAGAAGGACGACAAGAGCGAGACGCGGGTGTTCGCCGCGGACAACGGCAAGATCACCATCCCCGCCGACCCGCAGCGCGTGGTCGCCACTGGCTACGCCGTACCCGTCATGATCGAGGCCGACGCGCCGCTGGTCGGGATCTCCTCCTGGCAGCGCGGTGAACCCATGATGAGCGAGGAGGACCTGGCCACCTACAAGAAGCTCCCCAAGATCGCGGGTGAGCAGGCGGCCGAGACCAACTACGAGGCCGTCGCCGAGGCCGACCCCGACCTCATCGTCATCGGCGTCCCCGCCCCGGTGCTCGGCGACATCGACGTCAAGCGGCTGGAGTCCATCGCCCCCGTCGTGGCGATCGGCCCGACCGTGCCGTCCGCGTGGCGCGAACTGTCCCGCAAGCAGGCCGACGCGGCGGGCTCGCTCAAGCAGTTCGACGCCGTGCAGAAGGCGTACGAGGCCAAGGCCGACAAGCTGGCCAAGAAGTACAAGGACGCGCTGTCCCCGTACAAGGTCGGCCACATCGGCTCGTACGGCGACGTCGCCAAGGGCACCTTCCAGCGCGAGTTCAGCGGATCCTGGGGCACCAACATCGCCGAGGACATCGGCGCCGAGTACTACGGCAAGGTCAAGGAGTCCGGGCCCGGCTCGCGCTCGGTCAGCGAGTACCCCTCCATCGAGGAACTCCCGGACTCGCTCGGCGAGGCCGACGTCATCACCTACTCCGTCAAGGCCGACGGCAGCGTCCCGGAGTCGGTCAAGTACGTCATGGACTCCAAGCTGTGGAAGAACCTGCCCGCCGTGAAGGCCGGGAAGACCTTCCCGATCCGCTACACCGAGGCCGCGACCTACGGGCAGGCCATGCAGACCCTGGACGCGATCGACACGTCGTTCGCGCCGCTGCTGGACCAGTGACCGTCGCAGGGCACGCCCCCGAGACGGCGAGAACCAGACGGGCGGCGCCGCAGCTCGGCCTGCTCGCCGGCGGACTGGTCCTGCTGGCCGCCGTCGCCGTACTCAGCATCGGCATCGGCGCCCGCCCGGTCCCGCCCGCCGAGGTCGTACGAGCGCTGCTGGACTTCCAGGGCACCGACGACCATGTGATCGTGCGGGACGTCCGGGCGCCCCGCGCGCTGCTGGCCGTCGCGGTGGGCGCCGCCCTGGCGGTCGCGGGCGCGCTGATCCAGACCCTCGCCCGCAACCCGCTGGCCGAACCCGGCATCCTCGGGGTCACCGCGGGCGCCGGGTTCGCCATCACCGTCGGCTCGGCGCTCGGCCTGGCCACCGGACAGGCGGGCGAACTGGGCTTCGCGGTCATCGGATCGGTGCTCGCGGCGCTGCTGGTCGCCGCGGTCGGGCGCGGCTCGCCGCTGCGCCTGGTGCTCACCGGCGTGGCCCTGACCGCGGTGCTCGGCGGCGTCGGACTGGGCCTCAGACTGATGCTCCCGGACGTCTTCGACATGTACCGGTTCTGGTCGGTCGGCTCGCTCGCGGCCCGCGAACAAGCGCCCCTGGAACTGCCGTTGGCCGCGATCGGAGCGTCCCTGCTCGGCGCGCTGCTGCTGAGCCGGACGCTGGGCGTCCTGACGCTCGGCGAGAGCGTGGCGCACACGCTGGGCGCGGGCGTCGTCCGGGTACGGGCCGCCACACTGGCCCTGATCACCGTGCTCAGCGGGGCGGCGACGGCGATCGCCGGGCCGATCCTGTTCGTCGGACTGATCGTGCCGCACCTGGTCCGCCGACCGGCGGGCGGCTCGGTGCCGTGGCTGATCCTCTACACGATGGTGCTCGGCCCGATCCTGCTGCTGGTCGCCGACATCGGGTCGCGGGTCCTGCTGCCCACCGGCGAGGTGCCGGTCGCCGTCGTCACCGCGTTCCTCGGCGGCCCGATGCTGATCTGGGCCGTCCGCCGCTACGGGGCGGGGGCGCTGTGACCGTCGTCGAACCGCGGGAACGCAAGGCACTGCCCCGGCCGCGGGCCGAACGCCGCACGGTCGTCCTCACCGCGGTGCTGGTCGCCCTGCTGCTCGGCCTGGGACTGCTCGGGCTCTGCTACGGCGCGTCCTGGTCCACACCCGGCGAGGTACTGGCCGTACTCACCGGAGCCGAACACTCCGTGGTGATCCTGGACTGGCGTCTGCCACGGGTGCTGGCCGGACTGGTCTTCGGCGCCGCACTCGGCGTGGCCGGAGCCCTCTTCCAGAACCTCACCCGCAACCCGATGGGCAGCCCCGACGTCATCGGCCTCGACGCGGGCGCCTACACCGGCGCACTCGTCGCCCTCACCGTACTGTCCGGCACCTCCGCGCAGTTGGCCGTCGGCTCGGTGGCCGGTGGACTTCTCGTCGCGACGGCCATCTATCTGCTCTCGTTCGACCGGGGCTTCTCCGGGCTGCGTCTCGTCGTCATCGGCATCGCGGTCAACGCCATGGTGACCGCGGTCAACTCGTGGATCGTGCTGCGCGCCGAACTGGAGGTGGCGATCGCCGCGGTCGGCTGGAGCGCGGGCTCACTCAACGGAGTGGGCTGGGCCGACCTGTGGATTCCGTTCACGGTGATCGCCGTACTGCTGACCCTGATGGCCACCCGCGCGCACGCCATGCACCAGGCGTCGCTCGGCGACGCGATCGCGGTGGCCACCGGGGTCGGGCTCGACCGGCTGCGCCTGCTGATGGTCCTGGTCGGCGTCGGCTGCACCGCCACGGTGACCGCGGTGGCCGGGCCGATCGCGTTCATCGCGCTGGCCGCCCCGCAGATCGGCCGCAGGCTCGCGGGCGCGGCCGGAGTGCCGCTGCTCCCGGCCGCGCTGACCGGTGCGGTGCTGCTCCAAGGCGCCGATCTGCTCGCCCAGATGCTGCTGGCGCCCGTCGCGCTGCCGGTCGGCGTGGTGAGCACCGCGATCGGCGGCTGCTATCTGATCTGGCTGTTGACCAAGGAGGTGAGGCGCGCGTGACCGCACGCCTGACCGCGCGGGACATCACCCTGCGCTACGGCGACCGAGTGGTGTCCACCCGGCTCAGCCTGGACGTACCCGACGGGGCGTTCACCGCCGTCGTCGGCCCCAACGCCTGCGGGAAGTCCACCCTGCTGCGGGCGCTGGTGCGGCTGCTGCGGCCCGACGCCGGGCAGGTGCGGTTCGACGGCCGCGAGGTCGGCGGCTACCCGGCGAAGGCGCTGGCCAAGCACCTCGGGTTCCTGCCGCAGGACCCGCTGGCCCCCGACGACATCAAGGTCCGCCAGCTGGTCGGCCGGGGACGGTTCCCGCACCAGTCGCTGCTGGCCATGTGGTCGAGCGGCGACGAGGAGGCCGTCGCCGAGGCGATGGCCGCGGCCGGTGTCGAGGACCTGGGCGACCGGCCGGTGCAGGAGCTGTCCGGCGGTCAGCGGCAGCGGGTGTGGATGGCCATGGTCCTCGCCCAGCGGACGCCCTACCTGCTGCTCGACGAACCCACGTCGTTCCTGGACATCACCCACCAGTACCAACTCCTCGGCCTGCTCGCCCGGTTGCGCGACGAGGGCCGCACGGTGATCGCCGTCCTGCACGACATCAACCAGGCATGCCGGTTCGCCGACCACCTGGTCGCCATGAAGGACGGCCGCGTGGTCGCCGAGGGCGACCCCGCGGACATCGTGGACGCCGCGCTGATCAAGGACGTGTTCGACCTGCCGAGCGTGATCGTCCCCGACCCGGTGACCGGAACGCCGATGGTCGTCCCCACACTTCAAGGAGAGTAAGTTGACCACCGCAAGCGTGTCGTCGGACGGCGTGTCAGACCTGGCAGACGTGACAGACGAGTCATCGGACGGGCTGCTCGCGCTGACCGGCGCCCAGACGGGCATCTGGAACGCACAGCGCCTGGAGCCCGACTCGCCCTACTACGTGGTCGGCGACGTGGTGGAGATATCCGGCGACCAGCCGGTCGACATCGACGCGCTGGTCGAAGCGGTCCGGGCGACCACCGAAGAGGCCGAGACCCTGCGGCTGCGCGTGTACGACACCCCCGACGGGCCGCGCCAGGCGGTCAGCGACGAGCCGGTAGAGCCGCCCGAGGTCGTCGACGTCAGCGCCGAGGCCGATCCCGCCGCCGTGGCGGAGGCGCTGGTCCACGCCGAGCGGATGCGACTGGCCGAGGCCTGTCAGGAGATGACGGGCCGGCCGCTGTACGCGCGTACCGTCATCCGGCTGTCCGACCGCGAGGTCTGGTACACCCAGCTCGGCCACCACCTGGTCTTCGACGGCTACACCGCCGCGATGCTGGCCCGCCGCACCGCCGCCCGCTACACCGCCCTGGTGCGCGGCACCGAGCCCCCACGGTCGACGTTCGGCTCCTTCGCCGCCCTCGTCGCCGCCGACCGCGCCTACCGCGACAGCGACCGGTTCGCCGACGACCGCGCGTACTGGGTCGACCGGTTCACCCCGCTGCCCGACGTCGGCGACCTCGGGGACCTGGACACCGCCGCCGGACCGCCAGGACGCACCCTGACCGCCCGCGCCGTCGTCACCCCCGACGAGACGGCCAAGCTGCGCGCGTTCGCCGACCGCGAGGGCGTCACCTGGGGCGAGGCTCTGATCGCCGGGTACGCCGCCTTCCTGCACCGCATGCTGGGCCGCACCGACGTGGTGTTCGCGCTGCCCCTGATGTGCCGTACGGGCTCGACCGAGCTGCGCACCCCGGCCATGGCGGTCAACGTGCTGCCGCTGCGGGTGACCGTGAGCGGCGGGGACGGGCTCGGGGACCTGAGCAGGCGGGTCGCCGCCGCCATGCGGGAGATGCGCGACCACCAGCGGTACCGGGGCGAGGACCTGCCACGCGACCTCGGCGTGCCCGGCGCGGGCGCGCTGCTGCACGGGCGCGGCATCAACCTCAAGGCGTTCGACCTGTCCATCGACTTCGCCGGGGCCACCGGCGTGATGCGCAACGTCGCGGGCGGTCCGCCGGAGGACATGGGTCTGAGCGTGCTGCCGACCCGCGACGGCGGGCTGCTGCTCGGCTTCGAGGTCGACGGCCGCACCAACGACCAGGCCGCCGTCGACGGCAAACTGTCCGCGCTGCGGGCCCTGCTGGCCGGACTGACCGACGGCCTGCCCGTCGGACGGGTCGCCCTGACCGACGACGTGGCGGGGCTCCTCGCCGACTGGGCGCCACCCGCCCTGCCCGGCACACCGGCCGACGTACCGACCGCCTTCGACGCCATGGCCGCCGCCAATCCCGCACACACCGCCCTGGTGTGCGGCGCCGAGCGGCTGACCGCGGCCGAACTGGCGCACCGGGTACACCGGCTGGCGCGCGCCCTGCGGGCCCGCGGCATCGGGCCCGACGACGTCGTCGCGCTGGCCCTGCCGCGCTCGGCCGACCTGGTGACCGCCCTGCTGGCGGTGATGGACGCGGGCGCCGCGTTCCTGCCCCTGGACGCCGCGCACCCGCCCGAGCGGCTGCGCGAACTCCTCGACGACACCCGCCCCGCGCTCGTACTGACCACAGGCACAGGCACGGACGCGGGCCCGGTCGACGGCGTGCCCTGGGACACGCTGCTCGACGAGGCGGCCGGACTGCCCGGCACCCCCCTGACGGCCGACGAACTCGCCGCGCCCCGGCACCCCGAGCACCTCGCCTACGTCATCCACACCTCAGGGTCGACCGGACGCCCCAAGGGCGTACTCGGCCGGGTCGGCGGCCTCGCCGCACTCCTGCACCACCAGCGGTCGACGGTCATCGCCGAGGCCGAACGGGCCCAGGGCCGACGGCTGCGCGCCGCGCACACCTACTCCTTCGCCTTCGACTCCGCGTTCGACCACCTGGTGTGGCTGCTGTGCGGCCACGAACTGCACGTCTACGACGCCGAGACCACCCGCGACGCCGACGCCCTGCTCGCCGCGTACACCCGCGACGGCATCGACATCGTGGACACCACACCGTCGATGGCCGCGCCCCTGATCGACGGCGGCCTGCTGGACCGGCGGCCGACGCTGCTGGTGCTCGGCGGGGAGGCGACACCGCCCGCGCTCTGGCGGCGGGTCGCCGAGTCCGGGGTCACCGCACGCAACATATACGGCCCGACCGAGGCGACCGTGGACAGCACCACCGCCCCGGTCGACGGCGATGAGCCGACGATCGGCCACCCCCTCGCGGGCACCCGGATCTACCTGCTCGACAACGCGCTGCAGCCGGTACCGCACGGCACGGCGGGCGAACTGTACCTGGCGGGACCGCACCTGGCCCGCGGCTACCTCGGCAGGCCGGGAGCGACCGCCGAGCGGTTCGTCGCCGACCCGTTCGGTGCGCCGGGCGAGCGGATGTACCGTACCGGCGACCTGGCCCGCTGGGTGCCGGGACGCGGCCTCGCCTACCTGGGCCGCGGCGACGGGCAGATCAAGATCCGCGGCCACCGGGTGGAGACCGGCGAGGTCGAGGCCGCGCTCGCCGCGGTGCCCGGCGTCACCGCGGCGGCCGTGACGGTCCGGTCGTCCCGGCTGACCGGCTACGTCGTGTCCGCCTCGGCCAGCCCGGACGCCGTACGCGACCACCTGGCCGGGCGGCTGCCCGACCACATGGTCCCCGCGGCCGTGGTGGTGCTGGACGAACTGCCGCTCACCCCCAACGGAAAGCTCGACCGCGCCGCCCTGCCCGCACCCGCCCTGTCCGGCGGCGGCAGGGAGGCGAGCACCGAGCGGGAGCGGCTGCTGTGCGCCGTGCTCGCCGAGGTGTTCGAGGCCGAACAGGTCAGCGTGGACGACGACTTCTTCGCGCTCGGCGGCGACAGCATCACCGCGATCACCGTCAGCAGCAGGCTCCGGGCGAAGGGGATCGAGCTGCGGCCACGGGACCTGCTGGCCCGCCGCAGCTTCGCCGCGCTGGCCGCGTCCGCCGGGCTGGTGGCCGACGTACCCGAGGCGGCGGACGACCCGACAGGGCCCGTACCCGCGCCGCCGATCGTGCGCGGCCTGCTCGACCCGCACCCTGACGTACGCGTCGTCGCCGGGTACGCGCAGTGGACCGCCCTGCGCGTCGACGCGCTCGCCTACGACGAACTGGCGGCAGGCGTACGGGCCGTACTCGACCGGCATGACGCGCTGCGGCTGCGCGTCGGTGACGACGGCCTGGAGATACTGCCGCGTGACGCGGTACGGCCCGCCGTCGGCGAGGTCCACGTCGGCGAGGTCCACGGCGGGCAGGACCGTGAGGCGGGCATACGGCTCGCCGAGCAGGAGCTCGCCCAGCGGCTGGCCGGGGAGCTCGACCCGCTGTCCGGGGACCTGCTGCGGGCGACCCTGGTCCGTACCGGCGACGGCACACCGGACCGGCTGGTCATCGTCGTCCATCACCTCGCCATGGACGGCGTCTCCTGGCGGGTCCTGCTGCCCGACCTGCGTACGGCCTGCGCGGGCGGCGCCCTCGACCCGGTCGGGGCGTCCTGGCGGCGGCACGCCACCCTCCTCGCCGAACAGGGGGAATCCGGCGCGCGACGCCCCGAACTCGCCTACTGGCACACCGCGCTCGACTCCGCGACCCGGCTCGGCGCGAGGCCGCTCGACCAGACCCGCGACACCGTGGCCACCGCCCACCGGTCGGTCACCGTCGCCTCGCCCGAGGTCACCGAAGCCCTGCTCACCACACTGCCCGCCGCGTACCGCGCGGGCGTCGACGAGGTGCTGCTGGCCGCGCTCGCCCTCGCCCTGCGGGACTGGGGCGTGTCCGGTGACGCGCTGACCGTCACGATGGAGGGCCACGGCCGCGAACACCTCGACCTGTCCCGCACGGTCGGCTGGTTCACCAGCGAGTACCCGGTCCGCGTTCCCGCGCTGGGCGATGTGGGACAGCTGCTGCGCGCGGCCAAGGAAGCCAAGCGCGGCGTCCCCGACGGCGGCGTCGGCTACGGCGTCCTGCGCTTCCTCGACCCGGACACGAGCGCCGAGCTGGCGGCCACCCCGCCACCGGACGTCCTGCTCAACTACCTGGGCCGGTTCGCCCCGCTGCCCGGCACCGGATGGCGCCTCCCCGAGCGGGACGCCTTCTCGGTGACCGAGCCCGACGCCAAGGCCCTGGAGCAGGTGCTCGCCCTCAACTGCTTCGTCCACGAGGAGGGCGCGCCCCGGCTCGCCGTCGAGTGGACCGCCGCGACCGAGGTGCTCGGCCCGGACGCCGTAGCGGCCCTGCAAACCGCCTGGACCACGGCCCTGGACGCGCTCGCCGCGCACGCCCCGCACACCACCGGCGGGCTCACCCCGTCCGACCTGCCGCTGGTCGACCTCGACCAGGCCGCCATCGACGCCATCGAACGCACCGGCCGGGTCGACGACGTCCTGCCCGCCACGCCCCTCCAAGTCGGGCTGTCCTTCCACACGCTGGTCCGCGACGACCACGACACCGACGTCTACGTCGTGCAGGCCGTCACGACCCTCGCCGGGGAGCTGGACGAGGACCGGATGGCCGAGGCCGCGCGGGAACTGCTGCGCCGCCACCCCGCGTTGCGCGTCTACCTGGCCCCCGCGGGCGACGACGTCGTCCAGGTGATCCCCGCCGACGTCCTCCTGGACTGGCGGCGCGACGACCGGTTCCCCGAGGCCGCCCGCGCCGAGCTGGAGCGCCCGTTCGATCCGGCCAGGCCGCCGCTGATCCGCTTCCTGCTGTCCCGCGTCGGGCCCGCCGAACACAAGCTGGTGATCACCAACCACCACGCCCTGCTCGACGGCTGGTCGATGCCACTGGTCGGCCGCACCCTGCTGGCCATCTACGCCGAACTCGGCGGCGGCCCGGCGGCCCCCGCCGCCCCGCCGCTGTCGGAGTACTTCCGCTGGCTGGCGGGCCGGGACCGTAAGGCGTCGCTCGACCTGTGGCGGGACGCACTGGCCGGTGTCGACGACGCGACGCGGCTGGCACCCGCCCTCACCAGCACCGGGACTGTCGTGGAGCGGCCCGACCGGGTGACCGTAGGACTCGGGCGGGAGTTCAGCGACCGGCTGCGCGCCTTCGCCCGCGACCAGGGCGTCACTCTGACCACCGTGCTCCAGACCGCCTGGGGCCTGCTCCTCGGCAGGCTCACCGGACGCCGTGACGTCGTGTTCGGCTGCCCGGTGTCCGGGCGGCCCGCCGAAGTCGACGGCGTGGAGGCGATGATCGGCCAGCTCGGCACCACGATCCCGGTGCGCGTCCGGCACACCCAGGACCAGAGCGCGCGGGACCTGATGGCCCAGGTGCACACCGAGAGCGTCGCGCTGGCCGAGCACCATCACGTCGGACTGCCCGAGATCCAGCGGGCGATGGGCGTCGGCGAACTCTTCGACACCATGCTGGTGATGGAGAACTTCCCGCTGTCCAGCCGGAAGCGCACCCCACTCGCCCCCGGCCTCGACCTCGCCGGCGTGGACATCACCGACGCCACGCACTACGCGCTGACCGTGATCGTCATCCCCGACGACGAGATCACCATCGGCCTCGGCTACCAGCCGCACGCCTTCACCGCCCAGACCGTACGGGACTACGGCCGCTGGCTGCACCACCTCCTGCGGGAGCTCACCGACGACCCGGCACGGCCCGCGACCGGCCTGCCCGTCCTCGACTCCGACGAGCGGGAGCGCATGCTGAGCACCGGCGCCGGGGCCGTCCCCGCCCGGGCCCGTGGCCACTGGCTGGACGAGTTCGCGGCCTGGGTGCGCCGCAAGCCCGACGCCGAGGCCCTGGTCTGCCGCGACCGCAGCCTCAGCTACGCCGAACTCGACCGCCAGGCCAACCGCCTCGCCCACGCCCTCATCGCGCACGGGGTGCGGCCACAGGACCCGGTCGCGGTCCTGCTCGGGCGCGACGTCGAGATGACGGTGGCGCTGTTCGGCGTGGCCAAGGCGGGCGCGGTGTACGTACCGCTGGACGCGAGCTACCCGCGCGAGCGGCTGGCGTACATGCTCGACGACATCGCCCCGGCCGCCGCCGTGACCACGAGCGCCGAACTGCCCACCGAGCGGGACATCCCGGTGCTGCGGCTCGACGACCCGGCTACGCTCGCGTCCGTACCCGACACCGACCCGTCCGACGCGCGCGCCCGGCTCACCGATGACGCGCTCGCCTACGTCATCTACACCTCGGGCACCACCGGGCGGCCCAAGGGCGTCGGCGTGACCCACCGGGGCGTACCCGACCTGATCGCGCTCCAGGAGGAGGTCGTCGGGGTCACCGAACACGACCGGTATCTGCACTTCGCGTCGACCAGTTTCGACGTCGCGTTCTGGCAGACCATGGTGCCGCTGCTGTCCGGCGGTACGTCCGTGATCGCACCCGAGGAAGTGCGCGTACCCGGCGACGAACTGCTCGACTACATCGTCGAGCACCGGGTGACCGGCGTGAATCTGCTGCCGTCGTTCCTGGCCGCGATGCCCGACGACCGAACCGTCCACCCCGACGTGTTCTTCGTCGTCGGCGCCGAACGCCTCGACCCCGAGCTGGCACGGCGCTGGGGCGCCGGACGCCGCGCGCTGTTCAACGCCTACGGGCCGACCGAGGTCACCATCAACTCCGTGACCTGGCAGTACGATCCGGACGACACCGGACCGCTGCCGATCGGCCGCCCCGATCCTGGCGTCCGCGCGTATGTGCTCGACGGCGGGCTGCAGCCGGCCGGCACCGGCGTGACGGGGGAGCTGTACCTCGCGGGACCCAGCCTGGCCCGCGGCTACCTGGGCCGCCCCGGACTCACCGCCGCCGCGTTCGTGGCCGATCCGTACGGCCCGCCCGGCGAGCGGATGTACCGCACCGGCGACCTGGTGCGGTGGCGGCCCGACGGGCAGCTGGTGTTCCTCGGCCGCGCCGACCACCAGGTCAAGGTCCGCGGCTTCCGCGTCGAGTTGGGCGAGATCGAGTCCACGCTGACCCGCCACGCCGACGTACGGGCGTCCGCGGTGATCGTGCGCGACGGCAGACTGATCGGCTATGTCATCCCGGCCGACGGCGCCGACCCGGACACCGCGCGGCTGCGCGAGCACCTGGCGGCCGAGCTGCCGGACCACATGGTGCCGACCGCGCTCGTGCCGGTCGACCGGCTGCCGCTGACCCCGGGCGGCAAGCTCGACCCGGACGCGCTGCCCGACCCCGAGACCACCGTGGCCGCGCGGCGCGAGCCCGCCACCGAGGCCGAAGCGGTGCTGCTCGGCGTGTTCCGGGACATCCTGGGCACCGACGCGATCGGCCCCGACGACGACTTCTTCGCGATCGGCGGGGACAGCATCGTGTCGCTGCAAGTGGTGTCGCGGGCCCGCCGCCAGGGCCTCGGCCTGACCGCGCGCGACGTGTTCGAGGGCGCGACGGTCGCCGGGATCGCGGCACGGGCCAGCGCACTCGGCGGCGACGAGGCACCCGCCGTCGGGGACGCGCCCCTGACCCCGATCATGCGCGACCTGCTGCGCCGGGCCACCGGCAGCGCGGCGGACGGGTTCTGCCAGTGGGTGGAGGTCTGCGTACCAGCGGGCGGCGACGAGCCGACCTGGCGGGCGGTACTCGACGCGGTCCTGGCCCGCCACGACGTGCTGCGCGCCCGGCTGGCCGACGACACCCTGCACATCCCGGCGGTCGGCGCGGTGACCTCGGCCGACGTACTGACCTGCGTACGCGCGGGGGAGGGTGCCCCACAGGCGGGTGCCCCGGCCGGCGTGGACGGGCTGCGGGAACTGGTCGACGCCCAAGTCGCCGCCGCCCGCGCGTCGATGGACCCGCGCACCGGGCCGATGCTGCGCGCGGTGTGGGTGGACGCGGGGCCCGACCGGCCGGGCAGGCTGGCGCTGGTCGCCCACCACCTGGTCGTCGACGGGGTGTCCTGGCGCATCCTGCTGGACGACCTGGAGCACGCCTACGCGGGCGGCTCGCTGGCCCGGCACGGCCAGTCGTTCCTCGGCTGGGCGCGTGCGCTGGGCGACGCCGACCGGCGGGCCGAGCTCCCGCACTGGCGGCGCATGACCGCCACACCGGCCCTCGCCCCGCCGCTCGACCCCGCGCGGGACACCGTGGCGACGGCGGCGCACCACGAGATCCGGCTCGACGCCGACGCGACCCGCGCCCTGATCACCACCCTGCCCGCCGCCTACCGCACCACCCCGGACGCCGTGCTGCTCACCGCGCTCGCCCAGGCGGTACGGGCCTGGCGCGGCACGCCCGAACTGCTGGTCGCGCTGGAGAGCCACGGCCGCCCGCCGCAGGTCGACCTGTCCCAGACCGTCGGCTGGTTCACCGCCGTCCACCCCGTACGGCTCGCCGCGGACGACGACGTCAAGGCGGTCAGGGAGCGGCTGCGCGCCCAGGGCGACGGCCTCGGCTACGGCATCCTCACCGCGAGCGGCCAACTCGACCCCGTACAGCCGGAGATCGCCTGGAACTACCTCGGGCAGTTCCCCGGCGCACCGGCGACGGAGACACCGTGGCAGGCGGCGCCGGACGCCGATCCGCTCGGCTCGGGCGGCTCCGACGCGCTGCCGCTGCCGCACAGCCTGATGGTCAACGCCCTGGTGCGCGACGACGCGCTCGGGGTGCGGATCACCTGGCCGTCCGCGCTGTTCACGGCCGACGCGATCGAGGAGCTGGCCGCGCACCTGCGCACCGCGCTGGTCCGTACCGCCGCCGCTCCGGAGGCCAGCGGGCTCGACCGGGACCGCCCGGTCGCCGACGTACAGCCGCTCACCCCGCTCCAGGAGGTGATGCTGCGGCACTCGCGTACCGAGCGCCCCGACCCGTACACCGTGCAGTCGACGTTCTCGCTGGCCGGGCCGCTCGACATCGACGCCCTGCACGCCGCCGGCGGGGATCTGCTGGCCCGGCACCCGAACCTGGGCGCCGTGTTCCCCGCCGATCTGGCGGTGATCCCCCCATCGCCCCGGCCGGACTGCCGCGTGGTCGACGGACCGGCCGACGAGGCGCTGGCCGCCGACCTCGCCGAACCGTTCGACCTCGCCGAGGGACCGCTCATCCGGCTGACCGTGATCCGGCACAGCCCCGAGCGCGCCGACCTGGTCATGACCAGCCATCACGTACTCTCCGACGGCTGGTCGGCGCCGCGCATCCTGACCGAGCTGTTCGCCCTCTACACCGCACGGGTCAGCGGCACCGTCGCGGACCTGCCCGCCCCCGTCCCGTTCGGCGACTATCTGCGCTGGCGCGCCGACCACGAACCGGATCTCGGGGGCTGGGCCGCCGAGTTGGAGGGGCTGCCGGAGGGCGACTACCTGAGCGGCGGCGTCGCCGAGCCAGGACCGGCCTGGCAGGAGCCCACGCTCATCGAGTTCGACGCCGCGCTGGTGGCCGACCTCACCCAGCTCGCCGCGCGGCGCGGCCTGACCCGCAACACGCTGGTGCAGGGCGCCTGGTCGGTGCTGCTCGCGCGGCGCTCCGGCCGCACGGACGTCTGTTTCGGCGCGATGGTCGCCTGCCGTCCCCCGGAGCTGGCCGGCGTCGAGGAGATCATCGGGCTGCTGGCCAACACCGTGCCCGTACGAGCCCGGCTCGCCGGCACACTCGCCGACACGCTCGCCGACCTGCAGGCCAGGCAGCGGGCGCTGGTCGAGCACCAGCACGTCGCCCTGCCCGACCTGGAACAACTCACCGGACGGCACCGGCTGTTCGACAGCCTCGTGGTGTTCGAGAACTACCCGGTCGACCCGGACCGGCTGCGCGAACCCGCCCCCGGACTCACGGTCGTCGGCACCCGCTTCCGTGAGTCCACCCACCACCCGGCGACCCTGACCGTGATGCCGGACGGCGACGGCTGGACCGGCGTCCTGGCGCACCGGGCCGGGGTCGATGTCGAGGGGCTCGCCGAGGAACTGCTCGCCCTGCTGCGGGCCTTGGGCGGCCACCTCGACCACGACGTACGCGAACTCCTGGAGATGCGATGAGTGCCGGGGAAGCCGCGCCACCGGCCGAGCGGATCGACGGCCAGCTGCTGCGGATCGCGTTCATCCTGGTGCTCGGCACCTTCATGGCCACGATCGACGCCACCATCGTCAGCGTCGGAATCGACACGCTGGCGGGCGAGTTCGGCGCGTCCGTCGCCGAGATCCAGTGGGTCAGCACCGCCTACCTGCTGGCCGTCGTCGCGGCCTTGCCCGCGTCCGGCTGGCTGGCCGACCGGTACGGCGGGCGGCGGACCTGGCTCGCCGCCGTGGGGGTGTTCCTGCTCGGCTCGCTGCTGTGCGCGCTGGCCTGGTCGGTGACCAGCCTGGTCGTGTTCCGGGTGGTCCAGGGCCTCGGCGGCGGGCTGCTGCCCGCGACCGGGCAGGCGCTGCTGGCCCGCGTCGCGGGACCCCGGCGCACCGGGCGGGTGATCAGCGTCGTCGCGGTCGTGCCGCTGCTGTCGCCGGTGCTCGGCCCGGTGGTCGGCGGCTCGATCCTCGGGGTCGCGCCCTGGCCCTGGCTGTTCCTGGTCAACCTGCCGATCGGGGTGGTCGCCGCCGTGCTGGCGCGCCGCCATGTGCCCGTGGTGCCGCCGTCGACGCGGCGCACGGCGTTCGACCTGCGGGGCGCCGCCCTGCTCTCGCCGGGCCTGGCCGTGCTGGTGTACGGGCTGACCGAGGTCGCCCACGGCCGTACCGTCCCGGCCGCGGTCGGGGTGGCGGCGGGCCTCGCCATGCTGGCCGCCTTCGTCGTGCACGGGCTGCGGACCCGCCGCACCCCGCTGGTCGACCCCCGGCTGTTCACCCGGCCGCCGCTCGGGGCCGCCGCCCTCGCGCTGGTCGTCCTGGGCGCGTCGGTGTTCGGCACGATGTTCCTGCTGCCGCTGTACTTCCAGACCGGCCGCGACCTGTCGGCCTGGGGGGCCGGGCTGCTGCTCGCCCCCCAGGGCCTCGGCGCGGTCGTCGGGTCGGTCCTGGTGAACCGCACCATCGACAAGGTCGCGCCCCGGACCCTGGTGGTCACCGGCATCGTGCTGATCCTCGCCGGTACCGTCCCGTTCACCCAGCTCGACCACGCGCCCACGGACCTGCTGATCACCTCGGCGCTCGTGGTCCGCGGTGTCGGGATGGCCATGATCGGCGCGCCCGTGATGAACATCGTCTACAGCCGTATCGAGCCCGAACACCTGCCCCGCGCGTCCGGGGCGCTGAACCTGCTCAACACCGTCGGCGGCTCGGTCGGCACCGCGGCCCTCGCCGTGGTGCTCCAGGACCGGCTGGCCGCCCGCGGCCCGGACGTCTCCGCGGCCTTCGCCGACACCTTCTGGTGGGTGGTCGGTTTCTGCCTGCTCGCCGCCGCCGGGGCCACCAGGCTGCCCCGAACCCACGTAGGGAAGTCATGATGCACATCCACCCCACACCGGCCGATCACGCCACCGCCCGCCCGCTGCCCGCACAGTCCGATCGCGCGTTTGCCCGTCCCCTGCCCACGCCAGCCGACCTGGCCACGGCCGACCCGCTGCCCGCACCGGCCGAACTCGCCGCCGCCCACCCCCTGCCCGAGGCGACAGCCGAAGCCGTCGCCGAGCACCGCGACACCGTGGCCGCCGTGCTCGCCCGCCGCGACCCCCGTCTGCTCGTGGTCGTCGGCCCCTGCTCGGTCCACGACACCACCGCCGCACTGGAGTACGCGGCCCTGCTCGCCACCGCCGCCAGGCGCCTCGCCGACGACCTGGTCATCGTCTTCCGCGCCTACCTGGAGAAGCCCCGCACCGTCACCGGCTGGACCGGTCTGCTCGCCGCCCCCACGCTGGACGACGAGGGCGACCTGGCCGCCGGTCTGCACGTCGGCCGGTCCTTCCTGACCGAGGCGGCCGCCACCGGACTGCCCCTCGCGTATGAATTCGTCGACCCGGCCCTCGCCCCGTACGTGGCCGACACGGTGTCCTGGGCGGCCATCGGCGCGCGCACCGTCGCCAGCCAGCCGCACCGCCATCTGGCCTCCTGGCTTCCGATGCCGGTCGGCATGAAGAACTGCGTCTCCGGCGGCACCGACACCGCGATCGCCGCCATCCAGGCCGCCGCCCACCCGCACACGCTGCCCGCCGTGTCGTCCGACGGCCGCCTCACGACCCTGCACAGCACCGGAAACCCCGACGCCCACCTGGTCCTGCGCGGCGGCCCGACCCCCAACTACGACCGGGAGAGCGTCGCGCGCGCCCGCTCGGCCCTCGCGGCGGCCGGACTGCCCCAGCGCATCGTCGTCGACGCCTCGCACGGCAACAGCGGCAAGGACCACAACCGCCAACCGGCCGTCATCGCCGAACTGGCCCAGCAGATCACCGACGGCGATCAGTCGCTGGCGGGCGTCATGATCGAGTCCTATCTGTCCGACGGCGGCCAGTCCCTGGCGGCGGAACCCCTCCGCCCGGACCTCAGCGTCACCGACCCCTGCCTCGGCTGGTCCCGTACCGCCCCGCTGCTCGACGCGCTCGCGCTGGCATCCCGCCGCCGGTGACCGGCGCTCCGGGCCGGGTCGGCCCCGACCGGCGGACGCCGCAGGTCAGGGAACGGCTGGCAGGGAGGCGGCCGTCGCGGGGGCCGTCGGCACGGGAGCGGCCGTCGCGGGGGCCGTCGGCACGGGAGCGGTCGGTACGGGCACGGTCGCCAGGGTGAACCACACCGCCTTGCCCGCCGCGGTGGGGCGGTGCCCGCAGGTCTGGCTCAGGGCACGGATCAGCAGCAGGCCCCGGCCGTGCTCCTGCCAGGGGTCCGGCTGGTCGGCGGAGCAGGAGGCCGACAGGTCACCGGGCGGCGCCGGGTCGGGGTCGTGCACCTCCACCCGGCAGCCGCCCGGCAGCAGCTCGATCACCAGCTCCAGCGGAGCCGCCTGAGGGGTGTGCTCGACGGCGTTCGCCACCAGCTCGGCGGTGAGCAGCTCGGCGGTGTCGCGGTCGGCGACGCCTTCCGCCTCGGCGAGCGCGCTGCGCACCAGCCCGCGGGCCATGGGCACGGCCGCCAGGGTGTGCGGCAGTGCGGTACGCCAAGAGGCGACGGGCGCGGAGGCGGTCGCGGAGGCGGGCGCGGCGAGGGGGGTGGCGGCGATGGGATGCACGGCGGGTCCGTTCGAGGTGCAGGCTGTCCTGCTTTCAACCGTACGAATGGTAGAGCGCCGTCCGTAGAGGCGGTGGTCGGGGTCCCCAGGGACCTCTGACCCGAAGTTATCGCGTACTCCTGACGGCAGTCACAAAGCGGTGATACGTTGCTGTGAGGGAGGTGGCCGCACACCATGAGTCCTTTCACCGGCTCCACGCCCCGCACACCGAAGTGGCAGCACATCCGGTTCACCGTCGACGACACCGGGGTCGCCACCGTCACCCTGGCCAGGCCCGACCGGCTCAACGCGCTGACCTTCGGCGCCTACGCCGATCTGCGCGACCTGCTCGCCGAACTGTCCCGCGAGAAGTCTGTCCGCGCCCTGGTGCTGGCCGGAGAGGGCCGCGGGTTCTGCTCGGGCGGCGACGTGGACGAGATCATCGGCGCGACCCTCGCCATGGACACCTCGCGGCTGCTGGACTTCAACCGGATGACCGGCCAGGTCGTCCGCGCCGTGCGGGAGTGCCCCTTTCCCGTCGTCGCCGCCCTGCACGGGGTCGCCGCGGGCGCGGGCGCGGTGCTCGCCCTGGCCGCCGACTTCCGGATCGCCGACCCGTCGACCCGCTTCAGCTTCCTGTTCACCAAGGTCGGGCTCTCCGGCGGCGACATGGGCGCCGCCTATCTGCTGCCCAGGGTCGTCGGGCTCGGCCACGCCACCCGCCTGCTGATGCTGGGCGAACCGGTACGCGCCGCCGAAGCCGAACGGATCGGCCTGATCAGCGAACTCACCGACGAGGGCCACGCCGACGAACGCGCCGCCGAACTGGCCCGCGGCCTCGCCGAAGGCCCCGCGCTCGCCCTCGCACAGACCAAGGCGCTGCTCACCGCCGAACTGGACATGCCGCTGGCCGCCGCCGTCGAACTGGACGCCGCGACCCAGGCCCTGCTGATGCACGGCGCGGACTACACGGAGTTCCACGCGGCGTTCACCGAGAAGCGCCCGCCCAAGTGGCAGGGCAGATAGCCATGCGGGTCGCGGTCATCGGCGGCGGCCCCGGCGGGCTGTACGCGGCGGCACTCCTCAAGCGCCTGGACCCCGGCCGGGACATCACCGTATGGGAGCGCAACGCCCAGGGCGACACCTTCGGCTTCGGCGTCGTCCTCTCCGACGAGACCCTCGGCGGCATCGAACACGCCGACCCCGTCGTCTACGCGGCACTCCAGGAGGAGTTCGTACGCTGGGACGACATCGACATCGTGCACCGCGGGCACCGGCATACCTCGGGCGGCCACGGCTTCGCCGCACTCGGCCGCCGCCGCCTCCTGGCGATCCTGCACGCGCGCTGCCGCGACCTCGGCGTCGGCCTCCGCTTCCGCGCCGAAGCGCCGCCCGCGGCCGAACTCGCCGCCGCGTACGACCTGGTGATCGCCGCGGACGGCGTGCACAGCGCCACCCGCGCGGCACACGCCGACGCCTTCGGGCCGCACATCGAGGAACACCGCTGCCGCTATATTTGGCTGGCCGCCGACTTCGCCTTCGACGCCTTCCGTTTCGAGATCGCCGAGACCGAGCACGGCGTCATGCAACTGCACGGCTATCCGTACTCCGCCGCCGAGTCCACCGTCATCATCGAGATGCGCGACGAGGTGTGGCGGTCCGCGGGCTTCGCGGACCTGGACGAGAGCGAGTCGGCCGAGCGCTGCGCCAAGATCTTCGCCGACGCGCTCGGCGGCCGCACCCTCAGGTCGAACACCTCACGGACCCACGCGACCAAGCCGGCAGGAGCCAGCTGGCTCACCTTCCGCACGGTCGTCAACGACCACTGGTCACACGGCCGCACGGTGCTGCTCGGCGACGCCGCGCACACCGCGCACTTCTCCATCGGCTCCGGCACCAAGCTCGCCGTCGAGGACGCTCTGGCGCTCGCCGCCTGCATCGAGGAGCGGCCCACTCTGCCGGACGCGCTCGCCGCCTACGAGGCCGAGCGCCGCCCCGTCGTCGCCTCGACCCAGCGCGCCGCACGCGCCAGCCTCCAGTGGTTCGAGGAGATCGCGCGCTACACCGACCAGCCGCCCCGGCAGTTCGCCTTCAACCTGCTCACCCGCAGCCGCCGCGTCACCCACGGCAACCTGCGGCTGCGCGACGCCGCCTTCACCGAGTCGGTGGAGCGCGAGTTCGGCTGCCCCGCCGGTACGCCACCGATGTTCACCCCCTTCTCGCTGCGCGGACTGACCCTGCGCAACCGCGTCGTGGTGTCTCCCATGGACATGTACTCCGCCGTCGACGGTGTGCCGGGCGACTTCCACCTCGTCCATCTCGGCGCCCGCGCGCTCGGCGGCGCGGGCCTGGTCATGACCGAGATGGTCTGCGTCAGCCCCGAAGGCCGCATCACACCGGGCTGCGCCGGTCTCTACACCCCCGAACAGGCCGACGTCTGGAGCCGCGTCGCGGACTTCGTGCACACCCAGGCGCCGGGCGCCGCCATCGGCGTCCAGCTGGGCCACTCGGGCCGCAAGGGCTCGACCCGCCTGATGTGGGACGGCATCGACGAGCCGCTGCCGGACGGCAACTGGCCGCTGGCCGCCGCGTCCTCCCTCTCGTACAAGCCGGGCAGCCAGACCCCGCACGAGCTGACCCGCGACGGGCTCGACGCGATCCGCGAGCAGTTCACGGCCGCGGCCTGGCGGGCCGCCCGCTGCGACTTCGACCTCCTCGAACTGCACTGCGCCCACGGCTATCTGCTGTCCGGATTCCTCTCCCCGCTGACTAACCAACGCACCGACGCGTACGGAGGTTCCCTCGCGGCCCGGCTGCGCTTCCCGCTGGAGGTGTTCGACGCCGTACGGGCCGTCTGGCCGGACCACAAGCCGATGACGGTCCGCATCTCCGCCACCGACTGGGCCGACGGCGGGACGACGGCCGAGGACGCCGTGCAGATCGCACGGGCCTTCGCCGCGCACGGCGCGGACGCGATCGACGTCTCGACCGGACAGGTCGTCGCCGACGAGCGGCCCGCCTTCGGACGCTCGTACCAGACGCCGTTCGCCGACCGGATCCGCAACGAGACCGGCATCCCGGTGATCGCGGTCGGCGCGATCTCCTCCTGGGACGACGTCAACTCCCTGATCCTGGCGGGCCGCACCGACCTGTGCGCGCTGGCCAGGCCGCACCTGTACGACCCGCACTGGACCCTGCACGCGGCGGCCGAACAGGGCTATCCGGGCGTCGACTGGCCACGGCCGTACCGGGCGGGCAGCAGGCCCCCGCAGACCGGCCGCACGGACGCCCCGAAGCCGCGCCTCACCCTGGACTGACCCGCCGTCACTCCGCACCTCACCCCGGACCGACCCGCGATCACCCCGCCGTGCGCCGCACGAACCCCGCGCC
Source organism: Streptomyces sp. O3 (assembly GCF_054788135.1). Classification (NCBI taxonomy): domain Bacteria; kingdom Bacillati; phylum Actinomycetota; class Actinomycetes; order Kitasatosporales; family Streptomycetaceae; genus Streptomyces; species Streptomyces sp. O3. The sequence continues at coordinate 93,462 of NZ_JBTVYK010000003.1, read as the reverse complement.
CGCGTCCCGCAGCCGCGCGTGCAGCCGCGCGAAGACCTCGGCCGAACGCTCACCCGGCCACCCGCGCGGCAGCAGCTCGGCGGGCAGCCCCGGATCGGCGTACGGCAGCCGCCGCCAGGAGTCCAGGGCCAGCAGATAGTCCCGGTAGGCGTGCTCGGCCGGGGTGTCGGCGCGGGCGTCCCAGGAGCGCAGCACCGGCTCCTGGGCGGCGAGGAACCGTTCGTGCAGCCCGGCGATGGCCGCCAGGTCCCACCAGCGCGCCACCGCGTCCACGGTCGCCGCGAACCCCTGGTGCGCGCCGGTGAACAGGTCGACGTACGGATCGAGTCGCAGCCGCCGCAGCGTGTGCCGGGTCTCGTCGAACAGCCGGGCGGGCGCGATCCACACACCGGGCGCGGCCGTGCCGAAACCGAGCCCGGACAGCCGAGAGCGCAGGATGTGCCGCTTGCTGCGCTCGGACTCCGGGACCGAGAACACGGCGAGCACCCAGCCGTCGTCGAGCCGCGGCCGCGCGCCGGAGCGGATCTCGGAGTAGATCCGCCGGTCGCCGTCGTCCAGGAGCTGGCGGGCGTCGTCCGACAGCGCGTACCCGGCCGCGCCCCGCTCGGTACGCTCCGGGACCAGCAGCCCGCGCCGCTTGAGCCGGGACACCGACGACCGCACCGACGGCGCGTCCACGCCGACTGCCGCGAGCAGCCGGATCAGCTGCGCCACCGGCGTGGGCATGGGCGCGGGCGCACGGCGGCCGTACGCGCCGTAGTAGGTGACGATCAGGGATCGCGGAGTGTGCTGGTCTGCCACGCGCTCACTCTAGATCGCCAGGCGAGCACCGCCGCAGCTCGCCCGACCCCCTGGCCTCGGCCCCCTGGCCCCGACCCCCTGGCCCCGGCCCCCGTCACCCGGACTCCCGCAGCCGGAACCGTTGCAGCTTGCCCGTCGGCGTACGCGGCAGGGCGTCCGGGAACACGATCTCGCGCGGGCACTTGTACGGCGCCAGCTCGGCCTTGACGAAGTCGCGCAGCGCCGCCGCCGCGGCGTCGGTCCGCTCCCGTCCGTCCCGCAGGACCACATGCGCCACCACGACCTGTCCGCGCCGCTCGTCCGGACGGCCGACCACCGCGGCCTCGCGTACGTCGGGGTGGCGCAGCAGCGCCTCCTCGACCTCGGGGCCCGCGATGTTGTACCCGGCCGAGATGATCATGTCGTCCGCGCGGGCCACATAGCGGAAGTAGCCGTCCGGTTCGCGTACGTAGGTGTCGCCGGTGATGTTCCAGCCGTCGCGCACGTACTCCGACTGCCGCGCGTCGGCGAGATAGCGGCAGCCGACCGGGCCGCGCACCGCGAGCAGCCCCGGCTCCCCGTCCGGCACCGGCTCGCCCTTGGCGTCCACGACCCGCGCCTGCCAGCCCGGCACCGGGACCCCGGTCGTGCCGGGGCGGATGGCGTCGTCGGCCGCGGCGATGAAGATGTGCAGCAGTTCGGTGGCGCCGATGCCGTTGATGATCCGCTGCCCGGTCCGCCGCCGCCAGGCCTCCCAGGTGGCGGCGGGCAGGTTCTCGCCCGCGGACACGCAGCGACGCAGGCTGGAGACGTCGTACGGGCCGGACTCTCGCGCATCGGACGCGTCGGACGCATCAGAGGCATCAGAGGCATCGGGCGTATCAGACGCGTCGGACGCTTCGAGCTCGTCGAGCATCGCGCGGTACGCGGTCGGCGCGGTGAAGACCACCGACACCCGGTGCTCGGCGATCGCGGGCAGCAACTGCTTGGGGCCCGCCTGCTCCAGCAGCAGCGCACAGGCGCCCGCCCGCAGCGGGAAGACCACGAGCCCGCCGAGCCCGAAGGTGAAGCCGAGCGGCGGACTGCCCGCGAAGACGTCGTCCGGCTCCGGCCGCAGCACATGCCGCGAGAAGGTGTCGGCGATGGCCAGCACATCGCGGTGGAAGTGCATACAGCCCTTGGGCCGCCCGGTGGTCCCGCTGGTGAACGCGATCAGCGCGACGTCGTCGGCCGCGGTGTCCACGGGCGTGAACGGCTCGGGCCGCCGCGCGGCCAGCGCCCCCAGGTCCTCGGGGCCTTCGCCCCCGAAGGTGGTGACGCGCAGCCCCGGCACGGCCGCCTTCGTCAGGTCGTCCACGGCGCGTACGTCGCACAGCGCGTGCCGCACGCGCGCGATCTCGCAGACCGTGGCCAGCTCGGCGGCGCGCTGCTGGGCCAGCACGGTGACCGCGACGGCCCCCGCCTTCAGCACCGCGAGCCAGCAGGCCGCCAGCCGCGCCGTGGTCGGCCCGCGCAGCAGCACCCGGTTACCGGGCACCACGCCCAGGTCGGCGGTGAGCACCTGGGCGATCCGGTCGACCTCGTCGCGCAGCCGACCGTACGACCACTGCTCGCCGGACGCGGTACGGAAGGCGGCGCGGTCCGCGCCGAACTGGTCCACCGTGCGGTCCAGGAGCTCCGCGCCGCAGTTCAGCCGGTCCGGATAGGCCAGTTCGGGCAGTTCGAAGACCAGCCTGGGCCAGTGTTCCGCTGGCGGCAGATGGTCTCGGGGGAACGTGTCGGCGTGCGCGGAGACAGTGAGGGGTGTCAGCTCCATGGTCCGCCCCTTGGGTGTGGTGGGGTCGCCCATCGAGCGTATCGTCATAGTGACGGCAGTCAACAGTTCGCGATACGGAGGGGGTGCCCATGTCGGCATTCGCACTGGAACCGGACGAGCGGGCCTGGTGCGGGGAACTGCGCGCCCTGGCCGCCGAACGCCTGCGTCCGCTGGCCGAGCGGGGCGAACCCGGACGGCTCAACCGCCCGCTGGTGCGGGCGCTCGGTGAACTGGGCCTGCTGTCCAGGCTCTTCACCTCCCCGTCGCTCGCCCTGTGCCTGATGCGCGAGTCACTCGCGTACGCCTGTACGGAGGCCGAGACCGCGCTCGCCCTCCAGGGTCTCGGGGCTCACCCGGTGCACGCGCACGGCACGCCCGAGCAGCGCGAGCGCTGGCTGCCGGGGGTCACGGCGGGCCGCGAGGTGGCCGCGTTCGCGCTCAGCGAGCCGGGCGCGGGCTCGGACGCGGCGGCCCTGGCGCTGACGGCGGAGCCGGATGGGGCCTCCGGCTGGCGGCTGACGGGCGAGAAGTCCTGGATCTCCAACGCCCCCGAGGCCGACTTCTACACCGTCTTCGCCCGTACGACCCCCGGCGCGGGGGCCCGCGGCGTCACCGCCTTCCTGGTCCCGGCCGACCGGCCGGGGCTGACCGGCACGGCCCTGGAGATGCTCTCGCCGCACCCCATCGGCGCGCTCGCCTTCGACGCGGTCCCGGTCACCCGCGCGGACCTGCTGGGCGAGCCGGGGCGGGGCTTCGGGGTCGCGATGGGCACCCTCAACCTCTTCCGCCCGAGCGTGGGGGCCTTCGCGGTCGGCATGGCCCAGGCGGCGCTGGACGCGACGCTCGCGTACACGGCGCGGCGGCGCGCCTTCGGCGGCCCGCTGAAGGACCTTCAGACGGTCGCCCATCAGGTCGCGGACCTCGCCGCCCGCACCGAGGCCGCCCGCCTGCTGGTGTACGCCGCGGCCGCCGCGTACGACCGTGGCGAGGACGACGTACCCAGGCGGGCGGCGATGGCGAAGCTGCTGGCGACCGAGACCGCGCAGCAGGTGGTGGACGCGGCGGTGCAACTGCACGGCGCCCGCGCCCTGCAACGCGGCCACCTGCTCGAACACCTCTACCGGGAGGTCAGAGCGCCACGCATCTACGAGGGCGCGACCGAGGTCCAGCGCGCCATCATCGCGAAGGACCTGTACGCGGGAGAGTCGACGCAACCGACGCAACCGACGCAATCGACACAGCCGACACAGCCGGCGCCGACCACGAAGGAGCCGTCCGCATGAGCCTGGAGCGCGTCAACCCCGCCGAACTCTCCCCGCCCACCGGCTTCTCGCACGCCGTCACGGCGACCGGGTCGCGCCTGGTCTTCCTCGCGGGCCAGACCGCGCTCGACGCCGAGGGCAAGGTCGTCGGCGAGACCCTGCCCGAGCAGTTCGAGACGGCGCTCACCAACCTGCTCACGGCCCTGGCGGCCGCGGGCGGAACCCCGGAGGACCTCGCCCGCGTCACCGTCTACGCCACCGACGTCGCCGACTACCGCGCCCACGCCCCCGAGCTGGGCCGGGTCTGGCGCCGGTTGGCGGGCCGCGACTACCCCGCGATGGCGGTGATCGGCGCGGTCCGCCTCTGGGACATCCGGGCTCTGGTGGAGCTGGACGGGGTGGCGGTGCTGCCCTAGACCGCCAGACCGCCTTCGGCGTGCGCTGCGTCACACAGCTCGTGTCGAGTGAGATACGAGGGGAGTTATACGTACCTTCACTTGAAGGGGGATCCGCGGATGCGAGGATGAAGCGCCATGACTGCTGGTTGGGGTGTGCGCACGGTACGGGCCGCGGTGTTCGCGGCCGTCTGCGTGCTGCTCTCGGCCCTGGGGCACGTCATGATGTCCGGCGTCCCGGTGGCCGGGTGGGCGCTGGCCGCCGGAGCCGCCACGGTCGGCGCCACGGCATGGTGCCTCGCTGGCCGGGAACGCGGATCGCGCGTCGTGATCACGTTCGCGGTGGCCGCTCAGACGGTGCTGCACTCGTGGTTCTCCTTCGCGCAGACATCGGTGAACCAGGTGCGGCCCGGCGGGACTTCGCCCACTGAGCGACTCCTGTCCGGCTTCTCGCCGCCGTCCCAGGCGGCCGCGCCGCCCACGCCCGCAGACGCCACGGGCCACGCCGCGCATGTGCCGTTCCCCGCGGACTCCACGGCGCACCACGCGGACGCGATGGCGTCGGTGGGCCACGACATGAGCGGACTGTCGTCCACCGGCATGCTGGCCGCGCACCTGCTCGCCGCCCTGCTGTGCGGGCTGTGGCTCGCGTACGGCGAACGCGCCGCCTTCCGCATTCTGCGGGCCCTGACCGGATGGCTCTTCGCCCCGCTGGAGTTGGCGCTCCGGCTGCCGACGCCCCCGCACCGCCCGCGAGTCCGTGCCCGCCGCTGGCACTCGTCCCGCGCGCTCAGGCAGTTCCTCCTCGTCCACGCGATCACTTCTCGGGGTCCGCCCGTGGGGACCGCTGTCGCCTGAGACAGCTGGCTCCCCGACCTCGCCCCAGGCCGCCGCGTCGCGGCCGACGGGCGGTTCGGGCAACGGCCCCGCGCCGCCGGTGACGCGTACGCACCGCGCCGCCGTCCCCGCGTAGGGCCGCACCCCAACACGCTTACCGGGACCGCGACGACGCATGCGCCGGCCCGCCGGTCCCGGATTCCCGAGAAGGACACCAGGTGATCACTCCTGCCCTATCCGCCTCGCGCGACCAGACGAAGCAGGCCGCCGGGACCATGCCGACCACGTACACCGCCCCGCCCACCCCGACCGGCCGGTCGATCCCGACCGACCCGCCCGACCCGGCGACGTCGACCGACGAGTCGATCACGGCCTGGGCGCTCGCCGCACGCGGCGGCGACTCCGAGGCCGTGGATCACTTCGTCCGCGCCCTGCAGCGCGACGTCCGCCGCTATGTCAGCTACCTCTGCGCCGACCCGCAGGCCGCCGACGACCTGGCCCAGGACACCTTTCTGCGCGCCCTGGGCAGCCTGCACCGCTTCGAGGGCCGCTCGTCGGCGCGTACCTGGCTGCTGTCCATCGCCCGCCGCGCGGTGATCGACAGCTTCCGGCACGCCGCCGCCCGGCCCCGGCTGTCCGACGCGGAGGACTGGCAGGGCGCCGTCGAGCGCGCCCAGCCGCACGACCTGCCCGGTTTCGACGACGGCATCGCCCTGGACGAACTGCTGTCCGCCCTGCCCGACGAACGCCGTGAGGCCTTCGTCCTCACCCAAGTCCTCGGCCTGCCCTACGCGGAGGCCGCGGCCGTGAGCGACTGCCCGGTCGGCACGGTCCGCTCCCGCGTGGCCCGCGCGCGTACCTCCCTGATCGAGTCCCTGCACGAGGCCGAGCACGCCGCCCTGGTGGACGCCTAGGCCTGACTGACCGCCAGGCGAGGGGCCCGCACCAGTCAGCTGGTCCGGGCCCCTCGCGGCGTCAGAACTCCGACTGCACCCCTCGGATGATCTTCCGCCCCGCATGCCAGGACGACGTCACATACCGCAGCCGCACCCCGTGCCCGCCCGACACCCGTAGCAGCTCCGCCGCCTGGAGCTGGTCGGGGGTGGGGTGCTCCATCGGCAGGAAGTAGTAGTTCTCGTCGTGGTCCAGGCGCACCCGCAGATACGGCACCTGGAGGTTCTTGTGCTGGAGGAGGCGTAGTTCGCGGATGTGGACCTCGGCGGTCTCCACCGCGCTGGCGTCGGAGAACGACCAGGGCTCCAGCGAAGGACCCGGATTGATCGGCACCGACAGCGTGTCCCCGGCGGGGGCGCCGACGTCGTTGACGATGTGCCGCAGCTCGAAATGCAGGTGCGGCCCCGAGGAGTGGGCGCCGATGAAGCCGATCAGCTGGCCCTCCCGGACGTCGGTGCCGGCGGGCAGCCCCACGCTCAGGTGGTAGTACATGCTCACATAGCCCAGCGAGTCGGGCTGGTGGTCCAGCACGACCCAGGCCGGGCCCCGGCTGTCGGTGGGGCTGCTCCCCGACACGGCGATCGTCCCGTCCGTGACGGCGAAGACGGGATCGCCCTGGTTCGCGACCAGGTCGACCCCCTCATGCGCACGGCGCGGGCTGTAGGTGACGGAGGTCCCCCCGACCGTGCCGGTGCGCGAGGAGTCGGTACGGACCGAGCCGAACTGGCCGTTGGGCAGGCGGCGGGTCAGGAAGCGCTGCAACGGCGATGTGAGCAGCAACGGGTCATGGACAGTGGCGTGGACCGTCAAGGCAGCCCCCTTGCTCTGTTGTTCCGTGGGACGCCGACGGCGCCCCATGAAGGGGTTCTTCCCCAGCCGGAAAGGGAGCACACGCACCGTGGTCCGGGTTCCGGGGCCTCGCGGCCAGCCGTCGGTCAGTCGGCGTGACAGCCGTAGGCTGTTGCCGGAAAACAAGGAGGGGACGATGACTGACGACCGCAAGGCGACCGTGCCTGTGTGGACGCTGGCGACCGCTGACGTCCGAGTGCCAGGGTTGACCGCGGGAGAGTCGATGACGGCTGAGCGCCTAGCTGAACTGCGCGGAGTGCTGGCCGTTCTGGCTGACGAGCCGATCCTCACACTTGAGGTGCATCCGCTGCCCGACAAGATCGACCGCAGCCGTGGCATCCCGCTCGATGCCGCGAGTCCCCTGGCGCAGTACCTGTCACAGTTCATCGCACAATCGGCGCGAACCTCCCTGACGACGGCCAGAGCAACCGCTTCTGGCGAGAATCTGTATCGCATGGTGGTCCCGGCGAAAGTCGCCGCCCAGTTCGGGCAGGGCCTCGTTCGGCCCATGACCTCGAAGGGGGCGGCCGGTGGCATCTTCGGCGAGCTCGTGAACTCGACGGGCAGGATCGCCTCCAAAGCGAGGTTCGTGCCAGTCGGAGGAGCGGCGGCGGGTACGGTCGGCGGAGCCGGTGCGACCGCCGGTGCCGCGGCAGCCGGCGGCACGGCGCTCACCGTGGCCGCTCCGCTCGTGCTCATGGCCGTGGCAGTGGGGGTGAGCGCGCATGCCGATCGCAGGCGCCAGCAGGCCATCGAGCACATCACGGAACTGCTGGAGCAGCTTCAGGAGGACAAGCTCGACGACGAGCGCAGCGAACTTGACGCCTGCCGCAACGCCATCGACAAAGCCACCGCCATTCTGCTCGACCAGGGCAAACTCGGTGTCTCGCTGGGACTCGACTCGGCGGTGCATGCCATCGACACGGCGCTGAGCAAGGCCAACGGCCGCCTTGCCCGATGGCAGAGCGCGCTCGACAGGCTGCCCGAGGGCAAGGCGGCCGAACTCGGCACCTTGACCAAGTCGTTCCCCGGCGTCGACGACGACGGCGGCACGTTCCACACCCACCTCGAACTCGCTTCCTTGGCCATCGCGATGATGCGGCGAGTGGTCGTCCTACAGGCAGTCGAGCGCGCACAGAGCGAGCCTGGCAATCCGTTCGAGAACTTCACCCGCGCCCTCAAATGCGATCAGCAGCGCCTCGACGAACTGGAGTCGGGCATCGCCGGTGTCCTGGAGCGTTTGTCGTCGTTGGAGCTGACCCGCTCGTCCAGCTTGGTGCCCCTGATGCACATCGGTGACGTCGATCGCCTGCTGCGCGCGGCGAACCGGATTCGCAAGCTGGGCGACGGCGTCATGGTCAACAGCCGCACGACGGACATGGCGGTTGAGATCGCCCGCGACAAGGACGGCTCGGTGGTCGTGTTCCCCGCGCTGCCCGCATAGGCTCAGGCGCGCTCGCACCTGACACGAGGCCGTACACCGCTCCGGTCAGCGTCCTGCGGCGTGCCCCAGGAACGGAGTTGGCCACGCTGAGCAGCGGGACGCCGCGCCGGGTAGTTGACTCGGGCGGATCAGCGTTCCACACCGTCGCGTGGGGCGACTTGGAAATCGAAGGCGAGGGTTCCGGGATCAAGCGCCGTCGCGCCACCGTCAACCGTGAGTACTGCGCCATTGACGTACGACGCTGCCGGGGAAAGCAGCCAGCTGATCGCCTCCGCGACTTCACATGGCTCGGCGGGCCGACCCAAGGGCAGAAGCCTGGTCGCCTCCTCGTAGGCGGACTCGGCGCCGCCTTCCGGCAGGTCTGTCTCCTCGGCGAAACGCGCCATGCGGCGGTCGGCCATCTCGCTTCGTACCCAGCTGGGACACACGATATTGGCGCGCACCCCCTGACGCCCGTAGTCGACGGCGACTGAGCGGCAAAGCTGAAGCAGGGCTGCCTTGGACGTGGCATACGGGACGTTGCTCGCGCCGTTGCGCAGTGCGGACACCGAGGCGACAGCGACCACCGACCCATGCGCCTCCAACAAGTGCGGTATCGCCGCGCGCAGAAGCATCAGCGGACCGGTGAGGTTGGTGCGCATCACGTCGTCCCAGTCGTCCAACGACAGATCTCCGACGGTTCCGCCGCGTCCGATGCCCGCGTTAAGCACGAGCCCGTCGAGTCGCCCATGGGCGGCCAGGGTCGTGCGCACGAGACCGTCGGCAGCATCGGGGGCGCCTACATCAGAGGGATATGCCAGTACTCCAGTTTCCCGTTCGAGGCGCCGCAACGGTTCGGACCGCCGACCGGTGATGACTACGTGGTGCCCGCTCTCACGCAGCAGTCTGGCGGTGGCTTCCCCCACGCCCGTACCGCCGCCGGTCACGATGACAACTCGCTTATCTGTCAACGTTGTTCAGACTCCTGCTCCTGGATCGCGCAACGCATCCGATCTTAGAGGAGGCTACGCACCCAGTGCCCCACTGCCGATGGTTCGGGGGTGATTGGTCATGCCGGGGCACGGTCGCTGGTGGATCTCGCTGACGCCACAGGGCTGGCCGCCGCGTGCTCCGCCGTTCTCAGGCCGCTTCGGCAGCGGGGCCGAGTCTCAGACAAGTCCCAGAGCTTTCGCCGTACCCCCTTCTGGCCCGCTGCGGCGCAAGTCAGAAAGGGGTGCGGCGGCATCCGCGCATCAGATGTCGCGGAATGTCTCGATCTGCGCGCCCACCGAGTTGAGCCGCTCGGCCAGGTCCTCGTACCCGCGGTTGATGACGTACACGTTGCGCAGCACGGACGTGCCCTCCGCCGCCATCATGCCCAGCAGGACGACCACCGCGGGCCGCAGCGCGGGCGGGCACATCATCTCCGACGCCCGCCAGCGGGTCGGGCCCTCGACCAGCACCCGGTGCGGGTCCAGGAGTTGCAGCCTGCCGCCGAGCCGGTTGAGGTCGGTCAGGTAGATGGCGCGGTTGTCGTACACCCAGTCGTGGATCAGGGTCTTGCCCTGGGCCACTGCCGCGATCGCCGCGAAGAACGGCACGTTGTCGATGTTCAGGCCGGGGAACGGCATCGGGTGGATCTTGTCGATCGGCGCCTCCAGTTTGGAGGGGCGTACGGTCACGTCCACCAGCCGGGTACGGCCGTTGTCGGCCGCGTACTCGGGGGAGCGGTCCTGGTTGAGACCCATCTCCTCCAGCACCGCCAGCTCGATCTCCATGAACTCGATCGGTACCCGGCGGATGGTGAGTTCGGACTCGGTGACCACCGCGGCGGCGATCAGGCTCATCGCCTCGACCGGGTCCTCGGACGGCGAGTAGTCGACGTCCGTGTCGATCTCCGGCACGCCGTGCACGGTGAGCGTGGTGGTGCCGACGCCGTCGACCCGGACCCCGAGCGCCTCCAGGAAGAAGCACAGGTCCTGGACCATGTAGTTGGACGACGCGTTGCGGATGACGGTCACCCCGTCGTGCCGGGCGGCGGCGAGCAGCGCGTTCTCGGTCACCGTGTCGCCGCGCTCGGTCAGCACGATCGGCCGGTCCGGGGCCGTGCGCCGCACCTCGGCGTGGTAGATCCCCTCGGTGGCCGTGATGTCCAGGCCGAACCGGCGCAGCGCGATCATGTGCGGCTCGATGGTCCGGGTGCCGAGATCGCAGCCGCCCGCGTACGGGAGCTTGAAGCGGTCCATGCGGTGCAGCAGCGGGCCCAGGAACATGATGATCGACCGGGTGCGGCGCGCGGCCTCCGTGTCGATGGCGTCCAGGTCGAGCTCGGCGGGCGGGACGATCTCCAGATCGCCGCCGTCGTTGATCCAGCGGGTGCGTACGCCGATGGAGTTCAGCACCTCCAGGATGCGGAAGACCTCCTCGATGCGGGCCACCCGGCGCAGCACGGTGCGCCCCTTGTTCAGCAGCGAGGCGCAGAGCAGCGCCACACAGGCGTTCTTGCTCGTCTTGACGTCGATGGCGCCGGACAGGCGGCGGCCGCCGACCACGCGCAGGTGCATCGGCCCGGCGTAGCCCAGAGAGACGATCTCGCTGTCCAGAGCTTCACCAATTCGAGCGATCATCTCAAGACTGATGTTTTGGTTCCCGCGCTCAATGCGGTTCACGGCACTCTGACTTGTGGCGAGTGCCTCGGCGAGCTGCGACTGTGTCCAGCCCCGGTGTTGCCGGGCGTCACGGATGAGCTTGCCGATGCGTACGAGGTAGTCATCTGACATGGCGGCAGGCTATCTCAGATATGAGATGCGGACGCGCTGGGGGTGGCATAAGGGTGGCGGAGGGTCAAATAGGGTTGCCTCTGGCCAAATCGGACTCCGGTGAGCGAGGTCAGGATCGGCGGGCGAGTGGCGTTTCCGGCCGGGTCGGCCGGGTCGGGGCATGACCCAGCGGCCGCGATGTACTAGAGTTATCTCGACATCGAGATATCTGCCGAGGCGCACCGCGACCGCACGCCAGCATCGAGTCTGACGGTAAGGGTTACCTAACTAAGCCTTACCTTAGCGGATCGGCGGCAAGGCGTGGCGGCAGGATGCGGTGGTACGCGCACATAAATGAAGGAGACTGTCGTGTCGGCGAACAGCTTCGACGCCCGCGCCACGCTGCGCGTGGGCGACGAGTCGTACGAGATCTTCAGGCTGGACAAGGTCGAGGGCGCCGCACGCCTTCCCTACAGCCTGAAGGTGCTGCTGGAGAACCTGCTCCGCACCGAGGACGGCGCGAACATCACCGCCGACCACATCCGGGCGCTCGGCGGCTGGGACTCCCAGGCCCAGCCCGCCCAGGAGATCCAGTTCACGCCGGCCCGCGTGATCATGCAGGACTTCACCGGCGTGCCCTGCGTCGTGGACCTCGCCACCATGCGCGAGGCCGTCAAGGAGCTCGGCGGCGACCCGGCGAAGATCAACCCGCTGGCCCCGGCCGAGCTGGTCATCGACCACTCCGTGATCGCCGACAAGTTCGGCACCAAGGACGCCTTCGGCCAGAACGTCGAGCTGGAGTACGGCCGCAACCGCGAGCGCTACCAGTTCCTGCGCTGGGGCCAGACCGCGTTCGACGAGTTCAAGGTCGTCCCGCCGGGCACCGGCATCGTCCACCAGGTCAACATCGAGCACCTGGCGCGCACGGTCATGGTCCGTAACGGCCAGGCGTACCCCGACACGCTCGTCGGCACCGACTCGCACACCACCATGGTCAACGGTCTCGGCGTGCTCGGCTGGGGCGTCGGCGGCATCGAGGCCGAGGCCGCGATGCTCGGCCAGCCGGTCTCGATGCTCATCCCGCGCGTCGTCGGCTTCAAGCTGACCGGTGAGCTGAAGCCGGGTACCACGGCCACAGACCTCGTCCTCACCATCACCGAGATGCTGCGCAAGCACGGCGTCGTCGGCAAGTTCGTCGAGTTCTACGGCGAGGGCGTGGCCGCCACCAGCCTCGCCAACCGCGCCACCATCGGCAACATGTCGCCGGAGTTCGGCTCCACCGCCGCGATCTTCCCGATCGACGACGAGACGCTGAAGTACCTGCGCCTGACCGGCCGCGACGAGCAGCAGGTCGCGCTGGTCGAGGCGTACGCCAAGGAGCAGGGCCTCTGGCTGGACCCGGCCGCCGAGCCCGACTTCTCCGAGAAGCTGGAGCTGGACCTGGCCACGGTCGTCCCGTCGATCGCCGGTCCCAAGCGCCCGCAGGACCGCATCGTCCTCGCCAACGCCAAGCAGCAGTTCGCGCAGGACGTACGCAACTACGTCGAGGACGACGACGAGGCGGGCAAGGAGTCTTTCCCGGCCTCCGACTCCCCGGCCGCCTCCAACGGCGTGCCGTCGCGCCCGACCACCGTCACCGCCCCCGACGGCACGACGTACGAGATCGACCACGGCGCGGTGACCGTCGCGGCCATCACCTCCTGCACCAACACCTCGAACCCGTACGTCATGGTCGCCGCCGCGCTGGTGGCCAAGAAGGCGGTCGAGAAGGGCCTGACCCGCAAGCCGTGGGTCAAGACCACCCTCGCTCCGGGCTCCAAGGTCGTCACCGACTACTTCGACAAGGCGGGGCTCACCCCCTACCTCGACAAGGTCGGCTTCAACCTCGTCGGCTACGGCTGCACCACCTGCATCGGCAACTCCGGCCCGCTGCCGGACGAGGTCTCCAAGGCCGTCAACGACCACGACCTGGCCGTGACCTCGGTGCTCTCCGGCAACCGCAACTTCGAGGGCCGGATCAACCCCGACGTCAAGATGAACTACCTGGCGTCCCCGCCGCTGGTCGTCGCGTACGCCATCGCGGGCTCCATGAAGGTGGACATCACCACCGAGGCGCTGGGCACCGACACCGAGGGCAACCCGGTCTTCCTGAAGGACATCTGGCCGTCCGAGGCCGAGGTGAACGACGTCGTGGCGAACGCCATCGGCGAGGACATGTTCTCCAAGTCCTACCAGGACGTCTTCGCGGGCGACGCCCAGTGGCAGGCGCTGCCGATCCCGACCGGCAACACCTTCGAGTGGGACGCCGAGTCGACGTACGTCCGCAAGCCCCCCTACTTCGAGGGCATGACGATGGAGACCACCCCGGTCTCCGACATCGCCGGTGCGCGCGTGCTGGCCAAGCTGGGCGACTCGGTCACCACCGACCACATCTCCCCGGCGGGCGCGATCAAGGCCGACACCCCGGCCGGTCAGTACCTCACGGAGCACGGCGTGCAGCGCCGCGACTTCAACAGCTACGGCTCGCGCCGCGGCAACCACGAGGTCATGATCCGCGGCACGTTCGCCAACATCCGCCTGCGCAACCAGATCGCGCCGGGCACCGAGGGCGGCTTCACCCGCGACTTCACCCAGGCCGACGCGCCGGTGTCGTTCATCTACGACGCCTCGCGCAACTACATCGACCAGGGCATCCCGCTGGTCGTCCTCGCGGGCAAGGAGTACGGCTCCGGCTCGTCCCGCGACTGGGCCGCCAAGGGCACCGCGCTGCTCGGCGTCAAGGCCGTCATCGCCGAGTCCTACGAGCGCATCCACCGCTCGAACCTCATCGGCATGGGCGTCCTCCCGCTGCAGTTCCCGGCGGGCGTGACGGCCGAGTCCCTCGGGCTCACCGGCGAGGAGACGTTCAGCATCACCGGCGTGACCGAGCTGAACAACGGCACCACGCCGTCCACGGTCAAGGTCACCACCGACACCGCCCCCGGCGAAGCCGACAATGTACGCCGTGACTTCGACGCGGTCGTCCGCATCGACACCCCCGGCGAGGCCGACTACTACCGCAACGGCGGCATCATGCAGTACGTGCTGCGCCAACTCGTCGGTTGATGAGCTGATCGGCTCGGATGCCGGAGGATCTGGTCGCTGACCCGTTGCCAACGGCCGTCGCACCAGAGCCTCGCACAAGCGCCCCGTCAGGCTTCGGCCGATGCTGTCGGCGAATTCGGGGGCGCGCGTGACGTCGGCCTTCAAGACCCGGTCGTGGTCTTGAAGGCCGACGTCGTCGTGACTCGTGGCCGTCGGGCGGGAGCAGGGAGGCCAGGACTCGCTGCCTGATCATCCCGGCCGTCCCGAGTGCGGTGGTCGCACGATGTCCTGCTCGTTCCCGTCGGGCCGCTGGCTGGCCGTGCCGTCACTGCAAAGCGGCCGCAGTACGTCGTACCGGCTATGCCCGGTACGACGCGCCCCGGTGGTACGCGTCAGGCCGCCGGTTCGCTGTCCGCCGTTCGCGGCATGCCCTCCGGCGCCCTGCGCAGCGCGCGGATCGCCGGCGCGCTGAGCATGACGGCCAGCAGGACGAACGACATGACCGACGAGAAGATCAGCACTTCGTTCGCGCCGAACGTGTCGGCTGCCGGGCCCGCCAGGGCGCGGCCGAGCGGGATGACCATGATGGAGCCGGCGACGTCGTACGCGGAGACGCGGCTCAGGACCGTCAGCGGGATGTGCGACTGGACGCTGGTCGCCCACATCACCCCCCAGAACGCGAAGCCGTAGCCTGCGATGACATGGGCGACGGCCGTGGCCGCGAAGGACCATTCGAGGGCCGGTGCCAGGGGGTTGAGGGCGAAGCAGAGCATGGCGAGGGCGCCCGCCACGAGAGGACGTCGAGGGCGGACCCGCATGCCGATCAGGCCGCCGATGATCGTGCCCGCGCCGTCCGCCGATGCGATCCAGCCGTACCCGCTCGCCCCGTGCTGCTCGATCATCAGCGTCGCGCCCAGCGGCAGCGCGGGGCCGAACACGAACAGGCCGTAGACGGACCAGACCGCGATGACGCTCCACAGCCACTGGCGGGACCGGAACTCCTGCCAGCCCGTCGCGAGCCTTCGCCACATCGGGGCGTCGCCCTCGTCGCGCACGGTGGGCAGCTTCCGCAGCGGCATCAGGACCGCCGCGCTGAGCGCGTACGCCGCCGCGATGACCAGGTACGAGCCGGAGACCTGCCAGTACGCGACCAGGATGCCCGCCAGGCCCGGGCCCAGCAGGGTGCTCAGGGCCTCGGAGATCCGCAGCAGCGCGTTGGCCTTCTGGATGTCCTCGGCGACCCGGGGGACCATGCTCGCCATTCCGGGCTGGAACATCGCGGACGCGGCGCCGCTGAGCGCCATCAGCGCCATGATCTGCCACAGCGGGACGCCGTCCGAGAAGAAGAGCAGCCCGCCCAGCGTCACCATGGCCAGCATCCGCACCAGGTCGGCGCAGATCATCATCAACTGAGGGGTGAACCGGTCGGCCAGCACCCCGCCGAACAACACCAGAAGGACGATCGGGGTCATCCACGCGGCCAGCGCGTACCCGACGCCGCTCGCACCGTGGCCCGCTCCCAGCACCGCCGCCGTGAGGGAGACCATCAGCATGCCGTCGGCCAGCAGCGACGCACTGCGGGCCGTGAAGAACAGCCGGAACCGGCCCGACCGCCAGGGGCTGGGCGGCAGCTCGGGCTTCTGGCGGGTGCTGTCGTCAACGCTCATGTCGCACCCGCCGGCTCCTGCCGGTCCCTTCCTCGATGATCTGCCGACGCCACGCGTCGCTCCGGTCCGCCTGGTCAGGCGGGCTCTCGACGAGCACATAGCGGCGGGGTGTGATGACGCCTGTACCGCCGTGGGCGGGAACCTCGGCCATCAGCGCCTCGTGGGCTCCGACCGGTGTCAGGGCGGCGTCACCGACGGCGATGTACGCGGTGAGGCCGGGAGGCGAACTGTCCCCACCGGCTTCCACCTCGATGTGCACGGGCAGCCCGCCCACCGCCGATCCCAGCGCGTCCCGCACGGCGGTCGGCGACACCCAACAGCCGTCCACCCGCGTCCAGCCGGGGCCGCGCTCGGCCGGCCTGATGCCCGTCACCTCGCCGAGCGAGTCCAGCGGCACGTCCCCGTCGGCGGCCGCCTCCAGCAGCTGCACCAAACCGGTCAGGAAGCCCTCCGCCTCCTGCGTGGTGAACAGCGCGGGGTCGGCCCACAGGGAGATGTGGAGCTGGGGCGCCGTCTCGTACGTGAACGCCAGCATCCGCGTCGGCAGCGCCTGGAACGGGCCCCAGGTCAGCTCCAGTTCGGCGGCGCCGCTGTCCTGCGGTGGCGCCGAGAGGAGGGTGGCGGGAAGCGCGCTGACGTCGTTGAAGACCACGTCCCGCGCGAAGTGGCTGCCGCGCTCCTCGGTGACCCGGCCGATCATTTCCCACAGGCGTACGGAGTCGAACTGGCTGTGCCGGTAGGCGTTGAGGGCCGCGCCCCAGGTTTTGCGGACCAGGGTGTCGAAGGACGGGACTCGCACGCCCAGGCAGAGCAGCGCGTCCTGGGAGAGAGTGTTCACCGAGCGGGCGGTGCTGGGGTGGAACCGGTTTGAGGTCGGCACGGCCGTGACGCAGGAGTCCTGACCGGCCCGGTGGGCGACCAGTGCGCACCAGGCCGCGAGCAGCACGGTGGCCTCCGGGTTCCCGGTGCGTCCGGCCGCTGCGGCGAGGGCCCGTGCGCCGCGCCGGGACCGGAGGGTGAGCTGCCGGGCCCGGCCGTCCGCACCAGCCGCACGCGGCTCGGCGAACATTTCCTGCGGCTCGGTGCGGATGATCCGCTCCCAGTACCGCAGGGACGCCTCCGACTTCCGCTTTCCGGTGGACGAGGCCTCCTCGGCGGCCAGGTCGAGCGGGGAGAAGGAAGCCGGGGCGGGTAGTTCCTCACCTGCCAGCAGGGCGAGGAACTCCTCCCGCAGGACGGCCAGCGCACTGCCGTCGGTCACCGCGTGGCTGGATGCCAGGGCGGCGTGGACGGGTGCACCGTCGAGGGTGAGCAGCGAGATCCGCAGGGGGAACTCCCGGTCGAGGGCGAAGCGGCCGGCGCGGGCGGCCCGCGCCACCGATTCGGCGTACCGGGCGGACTCTGCGGGGAACTCTGTGTGCTCGACGACGGTCACCGTGAAGGTGCCCTCGGCCGCCACCACCTGTTCCACGGGCGCGGCCCCCGGCTTGCCCGGAAACGTGGTGCGCAGCCCTTCGTGGCGCAGGGCCAGGGTGCGCAGGGCGTCGACGGCCGAGTCCAGGCAGGTACCCGGAGGGATCGCCCACACATCGTGGTTGTTGATGTGCTCGGGGTCGTCCCGCAGAATGCAGCGGATCATGTTGGCCTGGCCCATGGTGAGAGGGCCGCGGCGCTCTTCACCGCCCGCGTAGGCGACGGTGACCGTGCTGGTGCGTGGGGGATTCGGGTGCATGGTGTCCTTGCCGACGGCGGAGGTCATCGGTTCACGGTCAGGCGGTGTCCGGCCGCGAACGGCAAGACACTCCCCAGGTCCACTTCGGCGCTGGCACGGGCCAGCGACTCCCAGTGGTCCATCAGGAGCGCGAAGTCGGCCATGTCGTCCCGTGCCTCGTCCAGGAGCCGGGAGCGGCGGTCGGCGAGCGTGTCCGCGACCGCCGTGTAACGGCCCCCGAGCTGCCGGTACGCACGGTCGATGACGTCCAGGCGGCGTACGTTCTCGGCTCGGTCGAGGCCGACGCTGTCCCGGACGAAACCGGCGACCATGGAGGCCCGGATGTGTCCCTCGGCGTCGAGCAGCGACTCGCCGGCCGCCGCCGTCCTCGCGTACACGGCGTTGAGGTACGTCTTCGACAGCAGGAACTTCGCGAAGCGCAGCTGGTACCCGAGGAACCCGGCGTCCGTACGCCGTTCCGGGGTATGGAAGTTGACGATGTGCCGGTTGTGCTGGACGCCGGGCAGCCGGGCGTCGTGGACGAGGTGGGTCAGAAAGTAGTCGGTGCCGATGGTGTCTGCGGCGGGCGGCAGCGGGACTCTGCGGTAGACCTCGTGGGCGAGTCCGATGTTGCACATGTCCACGTGCATCGGGCTGATGGGGGAGAGGGTGGTGCGGTCGCCACTGAATGCCTCGTCCCCGGCACCCCGGAAGGATGCGTCGATCAGATGTCCGCGCCAGATCTCCGGGAATCCCTCGGGTATCGACAGGCCGGCCAACTCGCGATAGATGTCCGGGGCCAGCTCGCGGATCTCCGCGACGTCCACGGACATCTCGCCCACGAAGGAGCCGCCGGTGATCGCCACGCGCCGGTCGCCGGATCCCGGTGCGAGCAGGCTCCGGGTCGCTGACTCCCGTACGTCATCCGCCCGTTGCCCCAGGTAGGTGAGTTCCTGGTGGAGGGGGAAGACCGGTTCGCCGTCGAGATACTGGTAGCGGCTGTCGGAGTCCCGGCGGTGGACGGACGCGCAGCCGAGGGCCTGGGCGACGAGGAACGCCCGGTTGGTGCAGGCGCCGTAGGAGACGCGGGACGGCAGCATCAGTTCCAGCAGCCGGTCCTGCGGAGCCCCGCCGGACCGGCCGGTCACCTCGCGCAGGAAGGCACGCTGCTCGTCCTCGTCCAGGTGGTGGACGGTCACACCGGGGGACGTGGGCAGTGCCGCCACCACCTGCCGGTGCCGGGCGAGCACCGGCGCGGGGGAGGAGTCCAGGACGAGCAGATGCACCTCGACGTCGAACTTCCGGGCGCCGTAGGCCGCTTCCTCGCCGATCGCCACGATGGTGCCGGCGCAGGCGCGGTGGGTAGGCAGGGTCAGACAGACGCGACGCACGAAGGCTCCCCGTTCTGCGCGGCGGACGGCGCCTCGTCGGCACCCCGCGTGGAGGGTGCTGTGTCCTCGACCGGGTCCTGCCACGAGGCGAGCCCCAGCAGTCGGCTGCCCAGCGGGTTCAGGTCGGCCGTGGGATAGCGCTGGTACTCGGGCCGCACCGGGTCGCCGACCAGGGTGCGGTTCCAGCGTGGGGTGCGCAGGTGGCGCCAGGACTCCACACGGGACCTGCGCAGCCGCTCGTGCTCCTCCAGCGCGGGCATCATCGACAGGTACTGCACGGCCCGCACCCCGTTCTCGGAGAGGTTGCGCGCCACTCCGTGGGCCAGCAGACCGTTCCAGATGAGCAGGTCGCCGGGCCGCAGATCCGGTCGTACGACGGGGAGTTCGTCCCGGTCGATGTCCGGGCGCAGAGGGTCCCGGTCCGCGGGTTGGCCCGTCTTCCAGATGTCGAACTGCCGGAACAGCTCCGGGCAGCACTGGAAGCCGCCCGTCTCCATCTGGGTGTCGTTGAGCGCGATGATGCCCTGCACCCGCTGCGGTGGGACGGCGAGCGTGGTGTCGATGTCCCAGTGGAGTTCGATGTCGAAGCCCCGGTCCGTCGGCTCGATCAGGGCGCGGTCACGGTTGCCCCGGTTCGGCGGATTCAGGTTGAGCCGGTCCAGGGTGACCCACAGCTCCTCGCAGTCCCATACGTCGACGAAGGCGTCGTACACCCGCTGCGACTGCCGGTTGTCCCAGAGCAGCTGGTGGTGGTACGCCTCCACGAAGCCGTAGATGTGCAACTGCCGGTCCAGCTCGGAGCGCAGCGGCCGGTCCTCGTACCAGGTTTCCGGCCGCTCAGGGTCCAGCCCCTGGAAGTTCCAGGTGAAGTCCAGCAGTTGACGTGCCGCCGACGCCGGAACCGCTTCCCGGACGATGACATAGCCGTAGGTCTGCCAGTGGGCGAAGTCCTCCTCGGACAGCACCCGCAGCGGACGCGACTTGTCGAGTTCCCGCAGAGCGGTCTGCGCGAGGTAGACCTCGCCGTCCGCGCTGAAGTACGGGACATCCGACGCCGCTCGGTGCAGGCGGGGCCGACGGCGGGACGGATGGCGGTGCCGTGGTGGGAAGAGCCGCGACTACGTAGGTCAGCAGGATTGGTCCAGACCACCTGGGCTGTCAAGGGCCCGGCGCATATGGCGATACGGGATGCCGTTCCGTGCCTGACGGTCACTGAACTGATACCCGTCGTTCGGCATTTTTGGTCTAGACAACAAGTGAGTAGCGGACCTAGTGTCCAAGGGTGCGGTCGGGTTCTGACGGGCTGTCAACCCGTTTACCCGCCTGCGCTCCGGCCGGTGACGGCCCTCTTGAGGACCGCCGACCCCAAGGCGTCGCGGTCCGTGCATCCGGTGGGTGTCCAGACGGTCGGCCCAACCCAGAAAGACGCGGTTTCATGAACACAACCAGCATCACGGACCTGCCGGGTATCGAACTGAAGAGCCCCGGTGCCGGGCTGATCACGCTGGACCCGGTCCGCACCACTCTGCTGCGGGGCCTGGACGAACTGCTGACCGGCCTGGCCACTCGGCTCTCCGCTTCTGAGGTCGTCGGGCCGCCCCTGCTGTCCGCCGACGGACTGGCACGGCTGGACTTCTTCCGCAACTTTCCCCATCTCGGCGTCTCTGCTGGGCGGTTCGACCCGGAATCGCTCGACGGCCTGGCCTCCGGAGGCTCACCGCGGGACCTCCCGCTGCACCCGACCGGCCACGTGCTGCCGTCCGCGACCTGCTACGGCCTCCTGCTCTCCCTGGAAGGAGGGGACGTCGGCGAGGACGGGCTGCGGCTCTCGGCGGTCGGCCGCTGCTTCCGCAACGAGACCCACTACGACGGCCTGCGCCGCCTGTGGGGGTTCCATATGCGTGAGGTGATCTACCTCGGCACCAGGGACGGTGCCACCGAACACCAGGAAAACGGCGGGGAGTTCATCCAGGAGGCGGCCGGGCGGCTGGGGCTGACCCTGGCTCGGGAGGCGGCCGACGACCCGTTCTACGACAACGGGGGATCGCGGGCGCGCCTGATGGCGCTGGATCCGGTGAAGTACGAGTACAGAGCCCCCGACGGAACCGCCATCGCCTCCGTCAACCGGCACCGCAACTTCTTCGGCGAGCGGCTCGGCATCCGCGCCGGATCCCACGGGCCCGCGTACAGCTCCTGCGTCGCCTTCGGCGTCGAGCGCTGGGTGCACGCGATGATCCTCGCCCATGGCACCGCCGAGCAAGCCCTGGAGCGGCTCCGCGCCGCTGCTTCCTGACCTCCCCGGCCCCAGCGGTCACAGAACAAGTCTGAGGAGCGATTTCTCGCATGGAACGTGTCGTAGCGTGGCTCTACGAGAAGAATCCCGGCCTCGACGGCCCCATCGGCGTCGACGAGGACCTCATCGAGGCCCGCCTCATCGACTCCATGGACTTCCTGGAGTTCATCGATCTCCTGGAGGAGATCTCGGGCAGCGGCATTGACTTGCAGGAAGTCACCATCGACGACTTCCGCACCCTCGCCCGCGTCAAGGAGCGCTTCCTGAGCTCCGTCGGCCTCACGGAGGCGCCTGCCGTGTGAGCACGCGCCGGTGACCCGTTTCCCGTCGCCGTACGAGAAGGGCGCGGCCACCGTCGCGCTCGTGGGCACCACCGCCGAGGTGCTGGCGCACCCGGAGCTGGACGAAGCCTTGCTCGCCCCGTGGGAGCGGCGACGGCTCGCGGGAATCCGGGTGCCCGGCCGGCGCGACGAAGTCGTGGCGGCCCGTCTGCTGTTGCGGCTGTGCGCCTCCCGGATCACCGGGCGGCCGCCCTGGGAAGTGGAGCCGGCCCAGCGCTGCCCCGAGTGCGACCGGGAGGGACACGGCCGGCCCTACCTCCCGGACCACCCCGAGCTGGGCGCCGCCTTCAGCCACGCCGACGGGCTGGTCGCGGCGGCGGTCGGCCCCGGCCCAGTTGGCATCGACGTGGAGCCCCTGACGCGTCGGCCGGGACCCCTGCCCGTACTGCGGCGGCTGCTGCCGGAGGCCGAGGTGGACGCCGCCTGCGCCGAGCCGGACCCCGGCCGGGCACTGCTGCGGCTGTGGGTTCGCCGGGAGGCGCTGTACAAGGCCGGGCGGGACGACGTCCGGTTGACCGAATGGACGGACCACTGCCGCGCGGCCGTGGTGGCCC
Organism: Streptomyces sp. O3; assembly: GCF_054788135.1. Taxonomy (NCBI): domain Bacteria; kingdom Bacillati; phylum Actinomycetota; class Actinomycetes; order Kitasatosporales; family Streptomycetaceae; genus Streptomyces; species Streptomyces sp. O3. The sequence continues at coordinate 71,346 of NZ_JBTVYK010000003.1, read as the reverse complement.
TCGCGGGCGCCGTCCCCTGGGCGGCCCGCCCCGCCTCGGCCCCGCTGCCAGGTCGATGAGGCGGCAGACCGCTGCTGTGTCGACACGGAAAACCCTTCTCCTGTCGCTGAGGGTGCGGCGCGCATCGTGGTGGAGACCGGGAGGCCGGGAGGCCGGCCAGTGAGGTTCCCCCGGTGTCCGGGAGGTGCTGATCAGGTGGTCAGGGTGGGTTGACGGGGTTTGAGGTCGGCGGCGGGCGGCGGAGGACGCCGTGCAGCACACAGTATGACCGGACCGGCTCACGGGTGGGCCGCACGCCGCAGGCTCCGCCCGCTCTGGCGTCAGCCGGCGGAGCCGACAGGCTCCTCGGGGAACCACGCGGTCATCTCCGTGTAGCGAGCTGGCGGCTCGTCCGTGGCGGCGGGCCAGTCCCGCTCGCCCTGCGGCCTTGGCAGCCGTCTTGGGCAGGAAGCGGCGCGCGTCCTCGCCGACGGTGAGCGCGCCCAGCACGATGTCGGCCGGGTCGGCGCCGGGCTCGGCCGTGGGGTCGAGGACGACGAAGCCCATCGCCCAGTCCCTGCGGTTCCTGCTGCGTGACCGCGACGACAAGTACGGTGCGGCGTTCGACGCGGTCTTCAAGGCAGAGCCCGGCAGGTCCTGGCCGTCTACCAGCAGCACTACAACGCGCACCGCCCCCACCGAGCCCGGCACCAGCTACCACCCGACGCCCAGGAACAGCCCAACGCCGCAGTGCACGACCTGGACGCTCGCCGAGTGCTGCGGACCCGGCTCCCCGGCGGCCTGATCAAGCCTGATCCGCAAGTAAGCGATCCGGCTCGGGGCGCGGTCCGTCGCCGTGCCGAAGACAGGCTGTCAGGACAGCACCCGTGCCCGGCACTGCGACGGCGTGCCCCAGGCGGTCCGCAGCGCGCGGGCCTTGCGTATCCACAGCGACAGGTCCAGCTCGTCGGTGTAGCCGAGCGCGCCGTGCAGCTGGAGCGCGGCGCGCGCGGCGGCGTACGCGGCCTCGCAGGCGGTCACCTTCGCCGCGGCGACCTCGCGGGAGGCCGCCGCGTCCTGGTCCGCGTCCTGGTCCGCGCTCGCGCCCGCGCTCGCCAGTGCGAGCGCCGCCGCGTGCACCAGCGGCTGGGCGAACTCCAGGGCGATCAGGGTGTCCGCGAGGCGGTGCTTCACCGCCTGGAACGCGCCGATCGGCTGGCCGAACTGGGTGCGCCGCCGCGCGTACGCCACGGTCCGCTCCAGCAGCGTGCGGCCCAGTCCGAGCGCCTGCGCCGCCGTGCTCAGCGCGGCGACCTCGCGGGCGTACGCGGCCGCTTCGGCCACGGCGGGCCCGTACGCGAGCGGGGGACCGCCGCCGACGACCGGCCGGGCCAGGCGGCGCGCCGGGTCGGCGGACGGCTGCACGGGCCCGGCCGACTCCGCGACCTCGGCCGTGTCGCCGTCCACGACGAGGGTGAGGTCCGCCGCGTCGGCGTCGAGCGCGTACGGCCCGGACACGGCGGGCAGACACAGCGAGGCCACCGCCTTGCCGGACGCCAGCGACGGCAGCCACGCGGCGGCGGGCTCCGGCAGCCCCAGCCGGTCCAGCCGGTCCAGGAACGCGGCGGCCGCCACCGTCTCCACAGCCGGGCCCGGCACCGCGTACCGCCCCAACCGCTCGAACGCGACGGCCAGTTCCAGCGGCAGCGGCCCCAGCCCCTGGTGCCGCTCCGGCACGGCGAGCGCGAACACACCCGTCCGGGCCAGCCGCTCCCACAGCGCCCGCCCGGCCGCCGGGTCGCCACGGGACCAGGCGCGCACCGCCGACGGTGTGTCGGCCGCGGAGAGCAGCGCGTCGAGCGAGCGGGCGAAGTCGCGTTGCTCTTCATCGAGGAGAAACCTCATCACGGGCGCCCTTCAGGAGGTCGCGTGGTGGCCGACAGGCGAAGCCGCGCCAGGCGCGCGCACCAGCCGGCACGGAAGGCCGCACCGGCTGCCGCTGGGGGAGCGAAGACGGCGGCTCGACAGCACCCGTATCGCCGGGCTGTCCGCCGGGCCCCGCTGCGGGCGGCCTCTCGGTGGATCGAGCGGTCGTCCGGCGTTGATCGGGGCCGCAGGGCCGCAGGGCCGTGCCCGTGCGGGCGTGCGGGGGCGCGCCGCTGGGCCGTGTCCGCGCGTGCGCGGGGCGGCGATGGCGGGGCCGCCCGGAACGCGGGTGGCGGGCGGGCCGTTCGCGGCCCCCGCCGGGCCTGTCATCGGCGGCCCTTCGGCAGGCCCAGGAGGCGTTCGGCGATGATGTCGCGCTGGATCTCGTTCGTTCCGGCGTAGACCGGTCCGGCGAGCGAGAAGGTGTAGCCCTCGGACCAACCGCCGTGCGCGGGCGCGTCGGCGGCCTCGTCGGAGAGTTCGCCCTGCGGGCCGAGCAGGTCGAGGGCCGTTTCGTGCAGGGCGATGTCCAGTTCGGACCAGAACACCTTGTTGAGGCTGGACTCGGCGCCGATCGACCCCCCGGCCGCGATCCGCGACGCCCCCGCGAACGTGAACAGCTGATACGCACGCGCGCCGATCACCGCGTCCGCGACCCGGTCGCGCAGCGCCGTGTCCGACGGGTCGGCCGCGTCCCGCCACAGTGCCGCGAGCCGCGCGGCCGCCGCGCTGAACCGCCCCGGACTGCGCAGTGTGAGACCGCGTTCGTTGCCCGCCGTGCTCATCGCGACCCGCCAGCCCTGGCCCGGCTCGCCGATCACGTCCCGGTCCGGCACGAAGACGCGGTCCAGGAACAGTTCGGCGAACGCGGGCTTGCCGTCCAGCCGCCCGATGGGCCGTACGGTGACGCCCTCCGCGTCCAGCGGGAACATCAGATAGGTCAGCCCGCGGTGCGGCCGTCCGGGTTCGGAACCGGAGCGGAACAGCCCGAACGCGCGGTCCGCGAACGCCGCCCGCGACGACCAGGTCTTCTGCCCGCTCAAGCGCCAGCCGCCCGCGGTCCGTACCGCCGTGGCGCGCAGCGAGGCCAGGTCCGAGCCCGCTTCGGGCTCGGACCAGGCCTGCGCCCAGACCACCTCGCCGCGCGCCATCGGCGGCAGCACGCGGGCGCGCTGCTCGTCGGTGCCGTGCGCGAAGAGCGTGGGGGCCAGCAGGCTGACGCCGTTCTGGCTGACCCGGCCGGGCGCACCGGCCGCGTAGTACTCCTCCTCGAAGACCAGCCACTCAAGCAGTGAGGCGCCCCGACCTCCGTACGCGCGCGGCCAGTTGACCGCCGACCAGCGGTCCGCGTACAGCGCGGCCTCCCACTGGCGGTGCGCCGCGAAGCCCGCCTCGGTCTCCAGGGACGGCAGGGGCGCGGCGGGCACATGGGCGCGCAGCCAGGCCCGCGCCTCGGCGCGGAAGGCCTCTTCGGCGGCGGTGAAGTCGAGGTCCATCAGCCGGTCACGCCTCCCCTTCCCTAACAAGTGTTTGGTAGATTAGCGTAGGGGGTCCCAGCCGTCGAGATCCCGGCTGCCGAGCGTCGTCGCCCCGGAAGAGGTCGGCCCATGACGAGGCCCAGCGCCAACCCGCCCCAGCCCCAGCCCCCGCCGTACGAACCGGGCCACGGGCTGCTGACCGGCCGCCATGCCGTCGTCACCGCCGCCGCGGGCGCCGGAATCGGCGGCGCGACCGCCCGCCGCCTGCTCGAAGAGGGCGCCGACGTCGTCGTATCGGACGCGCACACCCGGCGGCTGAAGGAGACCGAGGCCGGACTGGCCGCCGCGTACGGCCCCGGACGCGTCACCGCGCTGCCCTGCGACGTCACCGACGAGACCCAGGTCGCCGCCCTGTTCGACCACGCCGAAGAACGCCACGGCCGCCTGGACATCGTCGTCAACAACGCCGGACTCGGCGGCACCGCGGACCTGGCGGACATGACCGACGCGCAGTGGGACAAGGTCCTGGACGTCACACTCGGCGGCACCTTCCGCTGCACCCGCGCCGCCCTGCGCCGCATGCGGGCCGCGGGCCACGGCGGCGTCGTCGTCAACAACGCGTCCGTGGTCGGCTGGCGCGCCCAGAAGGGCCAGTCGCACTACGCCGCCGCCAAAGCCGGGGTGATGGCCCTGACCCGCTGCGCGGCCCTGGAGGCCGCGGACTTCGGCGTACGGGTCAACGCCGTGGCCCCCAGCCTCGCCATGCACCCGCACCTGGCGAAGGTCACCACGCCCGCGCTGCTCGAAGAGCTCACCGCGCGCGAGGCGTTCGGCCGGTACGCCGAGCCGTGGGAGGTCGCCAACGCCATCGTGTTCCTGGCCAGCGGCTACTCCTCGTATCTGACCGGGGAGGTCATCTCGGTGAGCAGCCAGCACGCGTGAGGAGGGCGTCGTCATGGCCGAGGCGTACATCGTCGAAGCGGTACGTACCCCGGTCGGCAGGCGCGGCGGCGGGCTGGCCGCCGTGCACCCCGCCGACCTGGGCGCGCATGTGCTGCGGGCGCTCGTCGAGCGCTCCGGGGTCGATCCGGGGGCCGTCGACGACGTCGTCTTCGGCTGTCTGGACACGGTCGGCCCGCAGGCCGGTGACATCGCCCGCACCAGCTGGCTGGCCGCCGGGCTGCCCGAGGAGGTACCCGGTGTGACCGTGGACCGGCAGTGCGGATCCTCGCAGCAGGCGGTGCACTTCGCCGCCCAGGCCGTCCTGTCCGGCACCAGCGGCCTGGTGGTCGCGGGCGGCACCCAGAACATGTCCCAGGTGCCGATCGCCTTCGCGTCCCGGCAGGCCGCCGAGCCGCTCGGCCTCACCGAAGGGCCGTTCGCGGGCAGCGCGGGCTGGCGGGCCCGGTACGGCGACGCGCCGGTCGATCAGTTCCACGGCGCGGAACTGATCGCCCGCCAGTGGGGGATGTCCCGGCGTTCTCTGGAGGAGTTCGCGCTCGGCTCCCACCGGCGGGCGCTGCGCGCCGTCGACGAGGGCCGCTTCGACCGCGAGATCGCGGCGTACGGCGAGGTACGGGCGGACGAGGGCCCGCGCCGGGACACCTCGCTGGAGAAGATGGCCGCGCTGAAACCGCTCGTCGCGGGCGGCCTGCTGACGGCCGCCGTGTCCTCGCAGGTCTCCGACGGCGCGTCGGCGGTGCTGATCGCCAGCGAGCGGGCGGTCCGGGAGCACGGCCTGACTCCGCGCGCCCGTATCCACCATCTCTCGGCACGCGGCGAGGACCCGATCCGGATGCTGTCGGCGCCGATTCCGGCCACCGCGTACGCGCTGAAGAAGGCCGGGATGACGCTGGACGCCATCGACCTGACCGAGATCAACGAGGCGTTCGCCCCGGTCGTCCTGGCCTGGCTGAAGGAGACCGGCGCCGACCCCGGCAAGGTCAACGTCAACGGCGGCGCGATCGCCCTGGGGCACCCGTTGGGCGCCACCGGCACCCGGCTGCTGACGACGCTGCTGCACGAGCTGGAGCGCACCGGGGGCAGGTTCGGTCTGCAGACCATGTGCGAGGGCGGCGGCCAGGCCAACGTCACCATCATCGAACGGCTGTAGGAATTTTTCGCGAATCCGCCGGGAATCCGCCCGTCGAGCGATGAGTTTCGCCCCGCCCGCCGGTCTGCCCTCTGCAGGGCCTCGACAGGCGACGGTCGGTGACGGGTGCCACGCTGAAAACGGCATGCGCGCACCGAGAGAGGAGCGTTTTCATGATTACCACGGACTTTGTGCAGGGCTCACCATCCTGGGTGGACCTCGGCGTCCCGGACATCCAGGCCGCGGCCCGCTTCTACGGCGCGGTCTTCGGCTGGGACTTCGAGTCCCTGGGCGAGGAGGCGGGTGACTACGGCTTCCTGCGCAAGGACGGCAAGGCGATCGGCGCGATCGGGCGGCTCACCGAGGAGGGCGCGCGGCCCGCGTGGATGGTCTACTTCCACACGGACGACGCCGAGGCCACGGTCCAGCAGGTCCAGAAGTCCGGCGGCACGGTCCGGATGCCCGCGATGGACGCCATGGGCGCGGGTACGTTCGCGCAGCTCAGCGACCCGCAGGGGGCGCACTTCGCCATCTGGCAGCCCGCCGCGATGCCGGGCCTCGAAGCCGCCGACGAGCCGGACACCCTGTGCTGGGTCGAGCTGATGACGACCGACGCGGAAGGCGCGAAGTCCTTCTACGGCGACCTCTTCGGCTGGCGGACGACCGCCTTCGAGCTGCCGGGCGACGCGGACCAGACGTACTGGATGCTCACCCCGGCCGGTCAGCCTGACGAGCGTATGCACGGCGGCCTGATGGAGATGGGCGCCGAGAACCTCACCCTGACCGGCGGCCGCCCGTACTGGCACCCGGTCTTCGCCGTCGCGGACTGCGACGCCACCGTCGCGAAGGTGACGAGCAACGGCGGCGCCATCCAGATGGGCCCGGAGGACGCGGAGGGCGTCGGCAGGCTGGCGGTCTGCGCGGACCCGTCCGGAGCGGAGTTCGTCGTGCTCAATCCCGACTCCCCGGAGGGCTGAGCGCTTCGAGCGCGGTGAGGGTCTGCCGGGCCTCGGCGATGATCCGCTCCACCAGCTCGGCGCAGCCGGGCAGGTCGTCGATCACCCCCGCGACCTGCCCGGCGGCCATCACCCCGAGATCCGTGCGGCCCTCCACCATCGCGGCCCTGAGCAGCATGGGCGTGTTGGCGGCCAGCAGCAGCTGCCCCCAGGTCAGCCGCTTGCCGTGCTTCAGCGCCCGCCCGTCGCGGACCAGACCGGCCCAGCTGAGCCCGGACAGCCGCCGGAAGGCGGCGGCGTGCCGCACGGCCCGCAACAGGGCGGCCGCCCGGCCCGACCGCTCCAGCGAGTCCACCAGCTCGGTACGGAGCATCCGGTGCGGCAGCCCGTCCACTCGGGTGGTCACCGTGACGTCCCGCACCGAGGCGGCCAGGTACCGCGCCTTCACCGCGTCCGGCACCGTGCTGTCCGCGGTGAGCAGGAACCGGGTGCCCATCCCGATCCCGGCCGCCCCGTAGGCCAGGGCCGCGACCAGGCCGCGGCCGTCGTGGAAGCCGCCCGCCGCGATGACCGGGATGTCCACCGCGTCCACGACCTGGGGCAGCAGCACGGTGGTGGCGACGTCGCCGGTGTGGCCGCCGCCCTCGCCGCCCTGCACCAGGACGGCGTCGGCGCCCCACGCGGCGACCTTCTCCGCGTGCCGCCGCGCGCCGACGGAGGGGATGACCACCACCCCGGCGTCCTTGAGGCGCGCGATCAGCTCCCGCGAGGGCGCGAGCGCGAACGACGCGACCCGCACCCCCTCCTCGACGATGATCCGCGCCCGCTCGGCGGCGTCCCCGGCGTCCGCCCGCAGATTGACCCCGAACGGCGCGTCCGTACGGGACCTGACCTCCCGTACGGCCGCGCGCAGCTCGTCCGTAGTCATGGTGGCCGAGGCCAGCACGCCGAGCGCGCCCGCGTTCGCGGCGGCCGACACCAGCCGGGGCCCCGCCACCCAGCCCATGCCGGTCTGCACCAGGGGATACCGCACCCCGACCAGATCGGTCAGCGGGGTACGGACGGCCCGCGGGGTACGGATGGCCCGGCCGCCCGCCTGCTCGCCGCCCGTCTGTTCACGGTCCGTCGGTCCGGCGCTCATCCGGGTACCTCGCGGTTCCGCAGCCCTTCGGGGTCGATCAGCTCGCGTATCAGGCGGAGTTCACCCGCCGAGGGCGCGCGGGTGTGCGGAACCCGACCCGACGCCGGTACGGCGAGCGGGAAACCGGTCGCGGAGGTCACGTCGTCGACGGCGACGCCCGGATGCAGCGAGCGCAGCCGCATCGTGCGGTCCGGCGTCTCGAAGTCGAAGACGCCCAGGTCGGTGATGACCCGCGGGACGCGGTGGAAGCGGCTCGCCGCCGGACCGGCCGCGGCGGCGCGGTCGTAGCCCACGCCCGAGACCATGTCGACCTTCTCGACGAAGACCCGCCGCGCGTGCCGCGGCACCCAGTAACTGGTCGGGTTGTTCAGCGTGTTCACGGGAGCGCCGCGCACCCCGAGCAACTGCCGGGCGGGCCTGGCCCAGTCGCCGACGCAGGAGATGTTCTGGTTGCCGTACCGGTCCAGTTGGCTGGCGCCCATCATCACGTGCCGACGTCCGGTGGCGACCAGCGCGAGATGCTGCCGGTACGGCAGCCAGCCCTCCACCACGCGCGGCGCCTCGCCCAACGCCGGTACGTCCCCCATGAGTCGGGCCTCGCCGTCGGTCAGCAGCAGCTCGGGCGCGAAGGTGAGCCGGGCCAGCCGGGCGCCGATCGTGGGCACCGTGCCCATCGGGCTGGCGAGGATCTCGCCCGCGCCGCGCCAGGCCTCGGCGCAGGCGATCACGCAGTACTCGGCTCGGGTCGCGGCGGCCGTCGGGGTGCTCATACGTCCTCCGCGGGGGTCTGGTGGAAGGCCGCGACCGCGGCCTGGTACGCGTCCTCGTCCCCGGACAGGAAGCGGTCGCCGAAGGCCCGCCACCGCTCCGGATCGCGGGCGGCGTGGGCGTACGCGGCCTGGAAGGCCTCGTCGCGCCCGTAGTCGGGAGAGCAGGAGGTGAAGTGCGCGCCGCGCGGTGTCTCGGCCACACCGCTCACGAACGCGCGCTTCACGAGCAGCGTCTGCGGCCCCGCGTCCGCGTCCTTCAGCAGATCGCCGCTGTCCACGATCCGCTCGCAGGACATATACGCCTGGTCGGCCGCCTCGCAGAACAGGTCGTCGAAGTACGGGTCGGGGCCCAGATACTGGCCGTTCCCGTGCGCGTCGGCCCGGTTGAGGTGGACCAGCGCCGCGTCCAGGCGCAGCGCGGGGACGGCCACCAGCTCCTCGCCGTCCTCGTACGGTGAAGTGACCGTACGGAGCTGGGGGTTGACCCGCAGGACGTCCGAGCCGAGTCCGGCCCTGACCGGCAGGAACGGCAGCCGCTGGGCCGCCGCGGTCAGCCCCCACATGAACATCGCCTCGTCCAGCTCCGTCAGCGCGAAGGCGCCGCGCTGCCGTGCCGCCGTGAAGTGCGGTTCGAGCGGGATGGAGTCGAGCGTGACGAAGGGGGCGACCAGCCTGCGGATCTTTCCCGCGGCGGCGAGCAGCCCCACGTCCGGGCCGCCGTACGAGACGACCGTCAGGTCTTTGACGTCGGACCGCAGCAGCGCGCGGACCAGGGCCATCGGCTTGCGGCGCGCTCCCCACCCGCCGATGCCGACGGTCATCCCGCTCTCCAGGCGGGCGGCCGCCTCGTCGGCGGTCATCGTCTTGTCACGGCTCATCGGGGACCCTCCCGGTCGGCGTCGATGTCGGCGTCGATGTCGGCGTCGGTGCCGAAGGCGTCCCGGACGCGGTCGGCGACGCCGCTGAGACCGGCCTCGAAGGTGAAGCCCTGCTCGAAGCGGTAGCTGCGGTGGACGTCCACGGGGTCGATGCCGTTGATCGCGGCCTTCGCCAGCCGCAGCAGGTATCCGTCCTTGGCGGCGATCTCGCCCGCCAACTCCAGGGCGCACTTGAGGAGTTCCGCCCTCGGTGCGACTCGCCACACCGACCCGTGCCGGTGCAGCTCGGCGGCCGTGGCGGTGCGCGAGGTGTAGTACAGGGCGCGCATCAGGTGCTGGGGGACCAGCCGGGCCAGATGGGTGGCGGCGCCGAGCGCCCCGCGGTCCAGCTCGGGCAGGCCGAAGGTCGCGTCCTCGCTGGCCACGATCGCGTCGGCGTTGCCGACCAGGCCGATGCCGCCGCCCAGGCAGAAGCCGTGCACGGCGGCGACCACCGGCACCTCGCAGTCGTAGACCGCGCCGAACGCCGCGTGGCAGCCGCGGTTGGCGCCGATCAGGGCCTGGTGTCCGCCCGCCCGCCGTCGCAGCTCCTTGATGTCGACCCCCGCGTTGAAACCACGCCCGGCCGCCGTGAGCACCACGCAGCGCACCTCGGGGTCGGCTCCGGCGGCCCGCACCTCGGCGGCCAGGTCGTACCAGCCTTGTACGGGGAGGGCGTTGACCGGGGGGAAGTCCACGGTGACGACGGCGACGCCCTCTTGTGGGGTGGAGGTGGAGACACTCATCAGCGGATCAGCTACCTTTCCACCAAACGTTTGTTAGGTAGAAGGTAGCAGCGGCACGTGCGCCGCGGGAGGTGTCAGTTGGCCACGACCATCGATCTGGCGGGACAGGTCGCCGTCGTCACCGGCGGGACCCGCGGCGTCGGCGCGGGCGTCACGCGCGCCCTGCTCGAAGCCGGTGCGGCGGTCGTGATCTGCGCCAGAAGACCCCCGAGCCAGCCGGTCGCGGCGGCGGGCCGCACCGCCCGCTTCCTGCCCGTCGACCTGCGCGACCCGGACGCGGTCAGCGCGCTCTTCGCCCAGGTCAAGAGCGAGTACGGCCGCCTGGACACTCTGGTCAACAACGCGGGCGGCACCCCGTACCGACTGCTCGCCGACGGCGACGCCGGGCACGCGGCCCGCACCGTCGAACTGAACCTGATCGCCCCGCTCACGGCCTCGCTCGCCGCGTACGGCCTGATGCGCGCCCAGCGGCAAGGCGGGGCGATCGTGATGATCGGCAGCGTCAGCGGCACCCGCCCGTCACCCGGCACCGCCGCCTACGGCGCGGCCAAGGCGGGCCTCGCGAACCTGGCCCGCTCGCTGGCCGTCGAATGGGCGCCGAAGGTCCGGGTCAACACCCTGATACTCGGCATGGTCCGCACCGAGTCGTCCCACCTCCACTACGGAGACGAGGACGGCGTCGCCGCCGTCGGGCGCACCGTCCCGCTCGGCCGCCTGGCGGAGCCGTCCGAGGTGGGCGACGCGTGCGTCTTCCTCGCCTCGGACCGGGCCGCGTACATCAGCGGCGCGGCGCTGGCGCTGCACGGAGGCGGTGAACGCCCGGCGTTCCTGGACGCGGCCACCACCAACCACTAACTGGTCACTACTGAAGGGGCCTTCACCATGACGGGAATCTGCTCCGGCCGGGTCGTCGCCGTCACCGGCGCGGGCCGCGGCCTCGGCCGTGCGCACGCGCTGGCCTTCGCCGCCGAGGGAGCCTCGGTCGTGGTCAACGACCTGGGCGTCGGCCTCGACGGAGCGCTCGGTGCGGCGGGGGAGGGGACGAGCCCCGCGCAGCAGGTCGTCAACGAGATCACGTCACGCGGCGGCGAAGCCGTCGCCCACAGCGACGACATCGCCACCACCGACGGCGCGGCCAGCCTCGTCGCCACCGCCCTGGACGCCTTCGGGAGCCTGGACACCCTCGTCAACAACGCCGGATTCCTCCGCGACCGGATGCTGGTCAACCTCGACGAGGACGACTGGGACGCGGTGCTCCGCGTCCACCTCAAAGGCCACTTCCTCCCCCTGAAGCACGCCGCCGCACACTGGCGCGCGGAGGCCAAGGCAGGCCGCACACCCACCGCCCGCGTGATCAACACCAGCTCCGGAGCAGGCCTGGCGGGCAGCGTCGGCCAGGGCAACTACTCCGCGGCCAAGGCCGGAATCCTCGCCCTCACCCTGGTATCGGCCGCCGAACTGGGCCCCTACGGCGTCCAGGTCAACGCGATCGCCCCGGCCGCCCGCACCCGGATGACCGAGCGGACCTTCGCCGACACCATGGCCGCGCCACCCGAAGGCGCCGACGCCTTCGACGCCATGGCCCCGGAGAACGTGTCCCCGCTGGTCGTCTGGCTGGGCTCGGCCGCGTGCGCCTCAGTGACCGGCCGCGTCTTCGAGGCCGAAGCGGGCCGGATCACCGTCATGGAAGGCTGGCGGCGAGGGCCCGCCGCCGACAACGGCGCCCGCTGGACCCCGTCCCAGGCGGGCGAAGCCGCCCGCGTACTCCTCACGTCCGCCGCGCCCCCGCCACCGGTCTACGGAACCCGCTGAAGTCCCTTCCCGCGTAGGCGTGTTCTCAAGACCGACCTGACGAGCGCGGTCGCCGCCCGCCTGTGCCGTCGTGAGCGGCAGGTCTCAACTCGGGAAAGACTGTCGGCCAAACCGCACTCGATCTTGCCCATCCGAACGCGAGTGGACTATACCTGTCCGCGTCTGCGTACCTGTTCGACCGGCCGTAAGTCCGGGACAGAGAGGGGCGAGGGCACTGAAGGCGTCAACTGCCGTTTCACTCAGGCACATCCGGGACAGCGTCGTACGACCCCAGCCGCACACCAGCGCGGCGCCGGGGAGGGTCCCGTTCACCGCCTGAGTCCTGTAGAAGGCGAGTGATGAACAGCATGGGTCCCACTTCAGCCCACCACGGTCCAGGCGGCCTCGGCCGTCGCGACCTGATCAAGCGCTCCGCCGCGCTCGGTCTGATAGCCGTACCGACCATGAGCATCCTTTCCGCCTGCGCCAGCGGCGGCGGCGACAGCGACGACGAGAAGGTCGACAAGGGCGAGAAGACCGAGGACAACCCCCTCGCCGTCAACGAGAGCGCGGGAATGGAGTTCGTCCTCTTCAACGGCGGCTTCGGCGAGGAATACGCCAAGGACGCGGTCAAGGAGTACGAGAAGAGGTTCCCCAAGGCCAAGGTGAAGTTCCGCTCCACGACGGAGATCACCCCGGAGCTCCAGCCGCGCTTCAACAGCGGCAGCCCGCCGGACCTCATCGACAACTCCGGCGCCAAGCAGATGGACCTGGGCGTCCTGGCCAGCAAGAACCAGCTCGCCGACCTCACCCCGCTGCTGGACGCGCCGTCCATCGACGACCCCGCCAGGAAGGTCCGGGACACCCTGCGCCCCGGCATCGTCGAGATGGGCCAGCTCGACGGCGACCCCGTGCTGATCATGTACTACGCGTACACCGTCTACGGCGTGTGGTACTCGAAGAAACTGCTCGCCTCGCTGGACGCCGAGTACCCGGAGAACTGGGACGACATGCTCGCCGTCTGCGCCAAGGCCAAGAAGAAGGGCATCGCGCCCTGGACCTACGCGGGCAAGCACCCGTACTACCTGCCCTTCTCGCTCTACCCGATGATCGCCAAGGTCGGCGGCCGCGAGGTGCTCGACGCGATCGACAACCTCGAACCGAACGCGTGGAAGCACCCCGCCGTGAAGGCCTGCTTCGAGGCGTACTACGAGCTGTACAAGAAGGGGTACATCCTCAAGGGCACGCCCGGCCTGGACCACATCCAGTCGCAGACCGCCTGGACCGAGGGCCAGGCCCTGTTCATCCCCAACGGCTCCTGGGTGGAGAACGAGGCGGCGAGCACCATGCCGAAGGACTTCGACCTCGCCGTCTCCGCGCCCACCGGGCTCGACGACTCGGACAAGATGCCGTTCGGCACCCTGTGGGCGGCCGGCGGCGAGTCCTTCATCGTCCCGGCCCAGGCCAAGAACCCCGACGGCGGCATGGAGCAGCTGCGCATCATGCTCAGCGAGGCCTCGTCGAAGAACTTCACCAGCAAGGTCAAGTCGCTGACCGCCTACAACGGCGGCACCGACGGGCTCGACCTGACTCCGGGCCTGGCGTCCGGCGTCGCCGCCCTGGAGAAGGCCGGGGACAACGTCGTCAACCCGCGGCTGCAGGACTGGTACGTCGCCCTGCAGAAGGAGAAGATCGGCGTCGGCGGTCTCGGCGAGATGATGGCCGGGCGGCTCACGCCCGTCGAGGCCATCAAGAAGATCCAGAAGTACGCCGACGACACGGCCAAGGACGACTCCATCAAGAAGTACCAGCACCGCTGAGTGCGACCGGGAGCCCGGTCCGGTCCGGTCACGTGCCGGCCTGACCGGGCCCCGGTGCCTGATGTACGAAAACCCCGCGGCGTGCGGGAAGATCGGGGTCGGTGTTCATGCAACACGGTAAGTACCGTTTCATCGTGGGGTTCTTGGTCGCCCCTTTGTCGCTCTACCTGCTCTTCGTCATCTGGCCGTTCATCCAGTCCATCTACTACTCGTTCACGGACTGGACCGGTCTGAGCCCCGACTTCAAGCTGGTCGGCGTCGACAACTACACCAGAATGCTGGACGACGAGGTCTTCTGGAAGTCACTCCAGCACAGCCTGACCTTCGCGGTGCTGCTGCCCCTGGTCACGGTCGGCCTGGCGCTGTTCTTCGCCTTCATGATCAACGTCGGCGGGCGGCGGCGTAAGGGCGCGGCGATCGCCGGTGTGCGCGGCTCGGCGTTCTACAAGATCGTGTACTTCTTTCCGCAGGTGCTGTCCATCGCGATCGTCGCCCTGCTGTTCCAGTTCGCGTACAACCCCAACAGCGGCGCGCTCAACTCCGCCCTGCAGGCGGTCGGCCTGGACAGCGTTCAGCCGGACTGGCTCGGCGACCCCGACCTCGCGCTGTGGTGTGTGATGGCCGTGCTGATCTGGTCCACGGTCGGCTTCTTCGTGGTGCTGTTCTCGGCGGGCATGGCCTCCATACCCAAGGACTTCTACGAGGCCGCGCTGCTGGACGGCGCGAACCGCGTCACCACCTTCTTCAAGATCACCCTGCCGCTGCTCTGGGACACCGTGCAGTCCGGCTGGATCTACATGGGCATCCTGGCGCTGGGCGCGGAGTCCTTCGCGGTCGTCCAGATCATGACAGTGGGGCCGAGCGGCGGCGGACCCGACTACTCCACCATCGTCATGCCGCTGTACGTCTACCAGAAGGCCTTCCGGGACGGTCAGGCCGCCTACGCGACCACGATCGGTGTCGCCCTGCTCGTCGTGACGCTGCTGTTCGCGGCGATCGTGATGCGGCTGGGCCGACGCGAGCGGCTGGAGTACTGATGAAGACCACCGACGCCAAGCCCGCCGACGCCCCCCGAGGCGGCGTCCAGCTGGACAAGCGGCCGCACCCCGAGCCGCGCGAGAAGCCCGCGAAGGGCGGCGCCGAGGGCCGGGTGCTCAACGTCTTCTCGCACGGCATCCTGATCCTCTGGGCCTTCATGGTCGTGATGCCGCTGCTGTGGGCGGTGATGACCTCCTTCAAGACCGACCGGGACATCTTCACCTCGCCCTGGTCGCTGCCGGACCGACTGCACTTCGAGAACTGGTCGCGCGCCTGGGGATCGGCGCATATGAGCGACTACTTCGCCAACACCCTCATCGTGGTCGGCTTCTCGCTGGTCGGGACCCTGCTGCTGGGCTCGATGGCGGCCTATGTGCTGGCCCGGTTCGAGTTTCCGGGCAACCGTTTCCTCTACTTCCTCTTCATCGGAGGAATGAGCTTCCCGATCATCCTGGCCCTGGTGCCGCTGTTCTACGTGATGCAGAACCTCAGCCTGCTGAACACGCTGCCCGGACTGATCCTGGTCTATATCGCGTACTCGCTGCCGTTCACCGTCTTCTTCCTCACCGGCTTCTTCCGTACGCTGCCCACCTCCATCGCGGAGGCCGCCTTCGTGGACGGCGCCTCGCACACCCGGACGTTCTTCCAGGTCATGCTGCCGATGGCCAAGCCGGGACTGGTCAGCGTGGGCATCTTCAACTTCCTGGGGCAGTGGAACCAGTATCTGCTGCCCACGGTGCTCAACACCGAGCAGGAGAACAAGGTGCTCTCCCAGGGCCTGGTCCAACTCGCCGTCAGCCAGGGCTACAAGGGCGACTGGTCGGGGCTCTTCGCCGGTCTGGTGATGGCGATGCTGCCGGTGCTCGCCGCGTACATCGTCTTCCAGCGCCAGGTCGTCCAGGGCCTCACCGCGGGGGCGCTGAAGTAGCCGGGGGCGGGTGTCAGGACCCGCCCGCACCGGATCCCCGTCCCGTCGAGGACTTGACTGCGCTCTCGCCGAGAGCTCTGCTTGGACTTCATAACTTGTATGGTCCACAGGGCAGAGGTGAATGAGTCAATGGAGACTCCGGGGTCGCAGTCGTCGCTGCACCGGGCCAATCTCGAACGGGTGGTCCGCGCGGTACGGATGGCCGGATCGCTCACCCAGGCGGAGATCGCCAGGACGACCGGCCTGTCGGCGGCCACGGTCTCGAACATCGTGCGCGAGCTGAAGGACGGCGGCACCGTCGAGGTCACGCCCACGTCGGCGGGCGGACGGCGGGCCCGCAGCGTCTCGCTCAGCGGAGACGCGGGCCTGGTCGTGGGCGTCGACTTCGGGCATACGCACCTGCGCGTCGCGATCGGCAACCTCGCCCACCAGGTACTGGCCGAAGAGGCCGAGCCACTGGACGTGGACGCCTCGGCGGCCCAGGGCCTGGACCGGGCGAGGGAGCTGGTGGACCGGCTGATCGAGGGGTCGGGCGCCGACCGTTCCAAGATCGTGGGCGTGGGGCTCGGGGTGCCGGGGCCGATCGACGTGGAGTCCGGCACCCTGGGCTCCACCGCGATCCTGCCCGGCTGGTCGGGCACCAACCCGGCCGAGGAGCTGACGCGGCGGCTCGGCGTGCCGGTGTACGTCGACAACGACGCCAACCTGGGCGCGCTCGGCGAGCTGGTCTGGGGCGGCGGCCGCGGCGTCAAGGACCTCGCGTACATCAAGGTCGCCAGCGGGGTCGGCGCGGGGCTGGTGATCAACGGGCGGATCTACCGCGGCCCCGGCGGCACCGCGGGCGAGATCGGGCATATCACCCTGGACGAGTCGGGCCCGGTCTGTCGCTGCGGCAACCGCGGCTGTCTGGAGACCTTCACCGCCGTCCGCTATGTGCTGCCACTGCTTGAACCCAGCCACGGCACGGATCTGACCATGGAGAAGGTGGTCCGCCTCGCCCGCGAGGGCGATCCGGGCTGCCGCCGGGTGATCGCCGACGTGGGACGCCATATCGGCAGCGGCGTCGCCAACCTCTGCAACCTCCTCAACCCCAGCCGGGTGGTGCTCGGCGGCGACCTCGCCGACTCCGGCGAGTTGGTGCTCGGGCCGATCCGCGAGTCGGTGTCCCGGTACGCGATCCCCAGCGCGGCACGGCAGTTGTCGGTGCTGCCCGGCTCCCTGGGCGGCCGCGCCGAGGTGCTGGGCGCGCTCGCCCTGGCGCTCAGCGAGATGGGCGATTCGACCCTGCTCGACGGCACGCCGTCCGCCGAGCCCATGCCTTCACTTAGCTAACGGATGGCACCGTTGTCATCTCGTTAAGTTTTTACTCCTTGACGGCAATGTTGCGGCCGAGTTGACTTCGAGCCACCTCGGCCGCAACGACGCGGCCACGTCAGGGAGGCACCCCACATGAACGCAGTGACGCGCCGCGTCGTGATAGGCACCGCCGCGGTTTCCATGGCACTGGCCATGACCGCCTGTGGCAAGGCGGGCGGCGACGGCGACCAGGCGAACGGCGACGGCAAGTCCATCGGCCTGCTGCTGCCCGAGAGCAAGACCACCCGCTACGAGTCCTTCGACCGCCCGCTGATCGAGGCCAAGGTCAAGGATCTGTGCGCGGAGTGCAAGGTCGACTACAAGAACGCCAGCGAAGACGTCGCCGTCCAGAAGCAGCAGTTCGACGACCTGGTCGCCTCCGGCGCCAAGGTGATCATCCTCGACCCCGTCGACTCCGCCGCCACCAAGAAGTGGGTGGGCGACGCCGTCGAGAAGGGCATCAAGGTCATCGCCTACGACCGCCTCGCCGAAGGCCCGGTCTCGGCGTATGTCTCGTTCGACAACGAGAAGGTCGGCCAGCTCCAGGGCGAGGGCATCGTCGCCGCGCTCGGCGACAAGGCCGCGGACGCCGACGTCGTGATGATCAACGGCAAGGAGAGCGATCCCAACGCCGCCCTGTTCAAGAAGGGCGCGCACTCCGTCCTGGACGAGAAGGTCGGCAAGATCGTCTACGAGCAGACCGGCGAGTGGGACCCGAAGATCGCGGGCGAGAAGATGGGCGGCGCCATCACCTCGCTCGGCAAGGACGGCTTCGACGCGGTCTACTCGGCCAACGACGGCATGGCCGGCGGCATCGTCGCCGCCCTGGAGTCGGCCGGCGTCAAGGACGTGCCGGTCGGCGGCCAGGACGCCGAACTCGCGGGCATCCAGCGCATCCTGAAGGGTACGCAGGAGTTCACCGTCTACAAGCCGTACAAGCCCGAGGCCGATCTGGCCGCCGAGATCGCGGTCAAGCTGCTGAACGGCGAGAAGATCGACTCGCTGACCACCGGCACCATCGACAGCCCCAGCGACCAGGGCATCCCCGCGGCGCTGCTCGAAGCCAAGGTCGTCACCAAGGACACCGTCAAGGACACGGTCGTCGCGGACGAGCTCTACAAGGTGAGCGAGATCTGCACCTCGGAGTTCGCCAAGGCCTGCGCGGACGCGGGCATCAAGTAGTCCCCGCGCGCCGGACGGAGCCGCACCGGCCGTACGGACGTCCCGCACGGCGTGCCCGACAGTCCCGCACGGCGTGCCCGGCCTGAGGCCTCACCCCGCCGCCCAGGCCGGGCGCGCCGTGCGCCGCGTACCGGCGATGCCCGCGTACCGGCGCGATGCCTGCGTACCAGCGATCCCGCACACCGGCGATCCCGCACACCGGCGATGCCCGCCCCCTTGGCATCGCCGCCCCCTCCCCGCACGATTCATCCGGCCGTACGACGTCCCGCACGACGTTCCGCGTACGAGTCGAAGGAGATGGTTCACATGTCCGCTGCGCCCGTACTGGCGTTGCGCGGCGTCTCCAAGCGCTTCGGCGCTGTTCAGGCGCTCACCGACGTCGACTTGGAGGTGCACGCCGGTCAGGTGGTCGCCCTGGTCGGCGACAACGGAGCCGGCAAGTCCACCCTGGTCAAGACGATCGCCGGGGTCCACCCCGTCGACGACGGCGTCATCGAGTGGGGCGGCCGGGCCGTCTCCATCGCGCGCCCGCACGACGCCCAGGAACTCGGCATCGCCACCGTCTACCAGGACCTCGCGCTCTGCGACAACCTGGACGTGGTGGCCAACCTGTTCCTCGGCCGCGAGCTCGGCAGGGCCACCGTCCTGGACGAGGTGGCGATGGAGAAGCGCGCCAAGGAGCTTCTCGACACGCTGTCCATCCGCATCCCCAGCGTCCGCATCCCGATCGCCTCGCTCTCCGGCGGCCAGCGCCAGGTCGTGGCGATCGCCCGCGCCCTGGTCGGCGACCCCAAGCTGGTGATCCTCGACGAGCCCACCGCGGCGCTCGGCGTCGAGCAGACCGCCCAGGTGCTCGACCTGGTCGAACGGCTGCGGGAGCGCGGCCACGCGGTCATCCTCATCAGCCACAACATGGCGGACGTCAAGGCGGTCGCCGACGAGGTGGCCGTCCTGCGGCTGGGCCGCAACAACGGCGTCTTCACCGTCCGTGACACCAGCCACGAAGAGATCATCGCCGCGATCACCGGAGCCACGGAGAACGCCGTGACCCGACGACAGGCGCGCAACGCGGAGGCCGCGAAGTGAGCGACACACAGCACCCCACCGCGTCGGACGGTCCGGCCGCCTCCGGCGGCGCGGCCGCCGCGGCCGACGGCGACGCCGACACGCGGTCGACGATCGGCCTCCAGAAGACCGCCGGTCAGCGGACCGCCCGCACCACCGACGCCGACGCCCCGGCCCCCGACGCCCCGGCCCCCGGCACCCCGTCGGCCGATGCCGCGTCCGCCGACGCCGCGCCCGCCGTCGACCCCCGGCTGCTCGTCCGCGAGCGGGGACTCGCCGGGTACCTCGGTGAGTTCAAGCGCAAGATCAAGGGCGGCGAGCTCGGCTCGATCCCCGTGGTGCTCGGCCTGATCGTCATCTGGGCGATCTTCGAGATCACCACCGGACGGTTCCTCGACCCGGCGAACCTGTCCAACATCGCCCAGTACATCGTCGGCCCCGGCCTGATCGCCACCGGGATCGTCTTCGTCCTGCTGCTCGGCGAGATCGACCTCTCGGTCGGCTCGGTGGCCGGACTCACCGCCGCCCTCACCTCCGTACTCGCCATCAAGCAGGACGTGAACGAGGCGCTCGCCGTCCTCATCGGCCTGCTCGCGGCCGCCGCCATCGGCGCCCTGCACGGCTTCTTCTTCGCCAAGATCGGGGTGCCCGCGTTCGTGGTGACGCTGGCGGGCTTCCTCGGCTGGAGCGGTCTGCAACTGTCGGTGCTCGGCAACACGCTCAGCCTGAACAACATCTCCGACGGCGTCGTCTACTCCCTGAACAACACCTACTTCGACGACATCGCGGCCGCCTACGGCCTCGCGACCGTCTGCGTCGCGGCGTACGCGCTCGCCCAGCTCTCCGACCGCCGCCGCCGTCAGGCCGTCGACCTGCCGCACCGCCCGCTCAGCGAGCTCGCGCTGCGCACCGGGGCCGTCGCGGCGCTGGCCTTCACCACCGCGTACGTCCTCAACCAGTCACGCGGCCTGCCGCTCGGCCTGACGATCTTCCTCGGTACGGTGACGCTGGCCAGCTTCGTGCTGCGCCGCACCCGGTACGGGCGCAAGGTCTTCGCGGTCGGCGGCAACGCCGAAGCCGCCCGCAGGGCCGGTATCAGCGTGGTGACCGTGCGGATCTCGGTGTTCGCCGTCTCCGGGTTCCTCGGCGGGCTCGGCGGACTGTTCATCGCCTCCCAGGCGGGCGTCGCCGACTCCAACCTCGGCGGCGGCAACATGCTGATGATCGCGATCGCCGCCGCGGTGATCGGCGGCACCAGCCTGTTCGGCGGCCGCGGCACCCCCTGGTCGGCGCTGCTCGGCATCCTGGTGATCCAGTCGATCATGACGGGCCTGTATATGCAGGGCAGCTCCAGCCAGGCCGCGCAGTACATGATCACCGGTGCGGTGCTGCTGGCCGCGGTGGTTCTTGACTCTGTGTCCCGTCGGACACAGAAGTCCGCGGGGCGTACGTAGGCGCTCCGCGGGGAGTTCCGGTGCGCCGCCGTCTGCGGGTGCGTCGTGGCTGGTCGCGCCCACGCGGCGGAGCCGCATATCGACACGGCCCCGCGCCCCTTCGGGGCGCGCCGTGCCTCCGTGCCCGGCACCGGCCTTCCCGCTGGCGCCGGGCGCCGGTGCGTATCGCCGTACAGCCATACGAGTGACGTACCCGGCGTACGCCGCCCCGCGCGGAACATTAGACTCGACAGACCCGGCAAAGCTTGGACAGCTCTACCGATCATATGAACTCGCTAGGAGGCACGGGTGGGCTTGCTGACCCGCATCAAGGGGCCGCGTGACCTGGACCGGCTCAGTCATGAGCAGCTCGACCAGCTGGCCGCTGAGATCCGGACCTTCCTCGTCGACGCCGTCTCCAAGACCGGCGGCCACCTCGGCCCCAACCTCGGAGTGGTCGAGCTCACCATCGCCCTGCACCGCGTCTTCGAGTCGCCGAAGGACAAGGTGCTCCTGGACACCGGGCACCAGAGCTATGTGCACAAGCTGCTCACCGGACGCCAGGACTTCTCCCGGCTGCGCGCCAAGGACGGCCTGTCCGGCTATCCCTCGCGCGCCGAGTCCGACCACGACGTGATCGAGAACTCGCACGCCTCCACCGTGCTCGGCTGGGCCGACGGCCTCGCCAAGGCCAACGAGGTCCTGAAGCGGGACGCGCACGTCGCCGCCGTCATCGGCGACGGCGCGCTGACCGGCGGCATGGCCTGGGAGGCGCTGAACAACATCGCCGCCGCCAAGGACCGCCCGCTGGTGATCGTCGTCAACGACAACGAGCGCTCCTACGCCCCCACCATCGGCGGACTGGCCGACCACCTGGCCACCCTGCGCACCACCGACGGCTACGAGCGTTTCCTGACCCGCACCAAGGAGGTCCTGGAGCGCACCCCCGTCGTCGGCAGGCCGCTGTACGACACGCTGCACGGCGCCAAGAAGGGCCTGAAGGACTTCATCACGCCGCAGGGCATGTTCGAGGACCTCGGCCTGAAGTACGTCGGCCCCATCGACGGCCACGACATCGAGGCCCTGGAGTCCGCGCTGACCCGCGCCAAGCGCTTCGGCGGCCCGGTCATCGTGCACTGCCTCACCGAGAAGGGCCGCGGCTACCAGCCCGCCGTCCAGGACGAGGCCGACCGGTTCCACGCCGTCGGCGTGATCCACCCCGACACCGGCCTGCCGGTGTCGGCCTCCGGCGCCGACTGGACCTCCGTCTTCGGCGACGAGATGGTCAAGCTCGGCGAGGACCGCGAGGACGTCGTCGCGATCACCGCGGCGATGCTGCAACCGGTCGGCCTCAAACGCTTCGCCGAGACCTTCCCGGAGCGGGTGTACGACGTCGGGATCGCCGAGCAGCACGGCGCGGTGTCGGCGGCGGGTCTGGCCACCGGCGGCCTGCACCCCGTCTTCGCGGTCTACGCGACCTTCCTCAACCGCGCCTTCGACCAGCTCCTGATGGACGTCGCCCTGCACAAGTGCGGGGTGACCTTCGTCCTGGACCGCGCGGGCGTCACCGGCACCGACGGCGCCTCGCACAACGGCATGTGGGACATGTCGATCCTCCAGTGCGTCCCCGGTCTCCGGCTCGCCGCGCCGCGTGACGCCGAGCAGCTGCGGCTCCAGCTGCGCGAGGCGGTCGACGTGGACGACGCCCCGACCGTGGTGCGCTACTCCAAGGGCATGGTCGGCCCGGCCGTGCCCGCGGTGGGCAAGGTCGGCGGCATGGACGTCCTGCGCAAGGCCGGGACGGACAGCCCGGACGTGCTGCTGGTCTCGGTCGGCGCGCTCGCCCCGATGTGCCTGGAGATCGCCTCGCTCCTCGACAAGCAGGGCATCTCCACGACCGTGGTCGACCCGCGCTGGGTCAAGCCGGTCGACGAGGCGCTCGCCCCGCTGGCCGAGCGGCACCGCGTCGTGGTCACCGTCGAGGACAACAGCCGCGCGGGCGGCGTGGGCAGCGCGATCGCCCAGGCGCTGCGCGACGCGGGCGTCGACGTGCCGCTGCGCGACTTCGGCATCCCGCCGCGGTTCCTGGACCACGCCTCCCGCAAGGAGGTCATGGCCGAGATCGGCCTGACCGCCCCGGACATCGCACGCCAGGTCACCGGCCTGGTCTCCAAGCTGGACGGCCGCTACGGGCGCGACGCGTCCCGCTCGGTGACGATCGCGGACTCCGTAGAGCCCGCCCGCGACTAGGCACGCCTCCCCGGTCTCGCTCAGCTCTCTTCGCCGGAGCGCGGGCGTACCGTCCGCGGGCCCACCGTCTCGGCTCCCAGCGCGCTCACCCTGCGCCGTAGTTCACGGTCGGCCGTGACCACGACGCACGGCTGGTCCGCCGCTCCGGCCAGTTCCACGATCCGGTCGTCCCCGCTCCCGGCGGCGGCCTCGACCCGTACGCCCGGCACGGACCGCACATCCCGCGCGGCCCCTTCGACGACCAGCACGACCTCGCACGGCCCCGGCCAGCCCGGCAGGCCGTCAGTCGCGTACGCCGCCAGCCGGTCCCGCAGCCGCTCCGCGGCCCCGTGACGGTCCCGCCACCAGCCGTCCGGGACGGACCCGACGACATTCGCTCCGTCCACGATCAACAACAACGGCGAACCTTCCGGCGTAAGCGGCCCTGCCATACACGGGATTTCCCCCGTCAGCCATCCAGAATATAGCCGAATTTGAGACAGCCCTCCGAGACTCAGGGCCCTCCTCGACACCCCGAGGATCCCCAACCGCTCAGCCTCCGGAGGCACTTGATGAAACGTCAGCTCGTCAGAGGGCTAGCTGGATCCGCCGTCGCCCTGGCCGCGGTCGTCACCGTAGGGTCACCCGCGAGCGCCGCTCCCGCCGACAAGAGCCAGGTGCTGTCGTCCTGGACCCAGACCAGCGCCAGCAGTTACCGCGCCTTCGTCTCCGCCCGCGGCAACCAGGGCGCCTGGTCCGGGTACGGGTTCGACTGGTCCACGGACTACTGCTCGTACTCGCCGGACAACCCCTTCGGCTTCAGGTTCGCGCTGTCCTGCGCCCGGCATGACTTCGGCTACCGCAACTACAAGAAGGCCGGAACCTTCTCGGCTGATAAGGCGCGCCTCGACAGCGCCTTCTACGCGGACATGCGACGGGTCTGCGCCCCGATGAGCGGGGCGAAGGAGAGCGCGTGCAATGCGACCGCGTGGACGTACTACCAGGCCGTCAGGACCTTCGGCGGCTGACCCCGCGTCAGCGGACCCGCACACGCGGACGGGCCGTACGGGAGATGTTCCCGTACGGCCCGCCGTGGTGCGCCAGTCAAGTGCGCCAGCCGTGGTGCGCCGGAGCGTTACGCGGGCACGCTCGCCACGCCCTGCTCCAGGAACCGCTTGCCGTTCACGCGCTCCGACACGCCCTCACGGTCCAGGTACGGCGTGATGCCGCCCAGGTGGAAGGGCCAGCCCGCGCCGGTGATCAGGCAGAGGTCGATGTCCTGCGCCTCGGCGACGACGCCCTCGTCGAGCATCAGGCCGATCTCCTGCGCGACCGCGTCCAGTACGCGGGCCCGCACCTGCTCCTCCGTCAGGACGCTGTCGCCCTGCTTCAGCAGCGCCGCGACCTCCGGGTCCAGCTCGGGCTTGCCCGAGTCGTACACGTAGAAGCCGCGCTTGCCCGCCTCGACGACGGCCTTCAGGTTCGGGGACACCGTGAAGCGGTCCGGGAAGGACCGGTTCAGGGTCTCCGATACGTGCAGGCCGATGGCCGGGCCGACCAGTTCGAGCAGCACCAGCGGGGACATCGGCAGGCCGAGCGGCTCGACGCCCTTCTCGGCGACGGCGACCGGGGTGCCCTCGTCGATGATGTTCTGGATCTCGCCCATGAAGCGGGTCAGGATGCGGTTCACGACGAACGCCGGGGCGTCCTTCACCAGCACCGCGGTCTTCTTCAGCTTCTTGGCGACACCGAACGCGGTGGCCAGCGAGGCGTCGTCGGTCTGCTCGCCGCGCACGATCTCCAGCAGCGGCAGCACGGCGACCGGGTTGAAGAAGTGGAAGCCGACGACCCGCTCGGGGTGCTTCAGCTTCGACGCCATCTCGGTCACCGACAGCGAGGAGGTGTTGGTGGCGAGGATCGCGTGCGCCGGGGCGACCGCCTCGACCTCCGCGAACACCTGCTGCTTGACGCCCATCTCCTCGAAGACGGCCTCGATGACGAAGTCCGCGTCGGCGAAGCCCTCGGCCTTGTCCAGGCTGCCGGTCACCAGGGCCTTGAGGCGGTTGGCCTTGTCCTGGTTGATGCGGCCCTTGCCGAGCAGCTTCTCGATCTCGGCGTGGACATAGCCGACGCCCTTGTCGATGCGCTCCTGGTCGATGTCGGTCAGCACGACCGGCACCTCGAGGCGGCGCAGGAACAGCAGCGCCAGCTGCGAGGCCATCAGGCCCGCGCCGACCACGCCGACCTTGGTGACCGGGCGCGCCAGGTCCTTGGACGGGGCGCCGGCCGGGCGCTTGCCGCGCTTCTGGACCAGGTTGAACGCGTAGATGCCGGAGCGCAGTTCGCCGCCCATGATGAGGTCGGCCAGGGCCGTGTCCTCGGCGTCGAAGCCCGCCTGGAGGTCACCGCTCTTGGCGGCGGCGATGATGTCCAGCGCGCGGTAGGCGGCCGGGGCCGCGCCGTGCACCTTGCCGTCGGCGATCGTACGGCCGCGCTCGACGGCCGCGTCCCAGGCCTCGCCGCGGTCGACGTCGGCGCGGGTGACCGTGGTCTCGCCGCGCAGCACCGACGACGTCCAGATCAGCGACTGCTCCAGGAAGTCCGCGCCCTCGAAGATCGCGTCGGCGATGCCGAGCTCGAAGACCTGCTTGCCCTTGAGCTGACGGTTCTGGTTCAGCGAGTTCTCGATGATGACCGAGACCGCGCGGTCCGCGCCGATCAGGTTCGGCAGCAGCGCGCAGCCGCCCCAGCCGGGCACCAGACCGAGGAAGACCTCGGGCAGCGAGAACGCCGGGATCGCCTGGGAGACGGTGCGGTACGAGCAGTGCAGCCCGACCTCGACGCCGCCGCCCATCGCCGCGCCGTTGTAGTACGCGAAGGTCGGCACGGCCAGCGCGGACAGCCGCTTGAACACGTCGTGGCCGCCCTTGCCGATGGCCAGCGCGTCGGAGTGCCGCTTCAGCAGCTCCACGCCCTTGAGGTCGGCGCCGACCGCGAAGATGAACGGCTTGCCGGTGAGGCCGACGCCGACGATGTCGCCGTCCGCGGCCTCCTTCTCGACCTGGTCGACAGCGGCGTTCAGGTTCGCCAGCGACTGCGGTCCGAAGGTGGTCGGCTTGGTGTGGTCCAGGCCGTTGTCCAGCGTGATCAGGGCGAACCTGCCCGCGCCGGCCGGAAGGTCGAGGTGGCGCACGTGCGCCTGCGTGACGACCTCGTCGGGGAACAGCTCGGCCGCGCCCTTCAGAAGTTCGGCGGTGGTGGTGCTCACTTGTCGCCTCCGGCGTCCTTGTGGTTCGGGTTCTCCCAGATGACCGTGGCGCCCATGCCGAAGCCGACGCACATGGTGGTCAGGCCGTAGCGCACCTCGGGCTGCTCCTCGAACTGCCGGGCCAGCTGCGTCATCAGCCGGACGCCGGAGGAGGCCAGCGGGTGGCCGTAGGCGATCGCGCCGCCGTACTGGTTCACGCGCGCGTCGTCGTCCGCGATGCCGTAGTGCTCCAGGAAGGCGAGCACCTGCACCGCGAAGGCCTCGTTGATCTCGAACAGGCCGATGTCGGAGATCGACAGGCCCGCCTGGGCGAGGGCCTTCTCGGTCGCCGGGATCGGGCCGTAGCCCATCACCTCGGGCTCGACGCCCGCGAAGGCGTAGGAGACCAGGCGCATCTTGACCGGCAGGCCGTTCTCGCGCGCGAAGTCCTCGGAGGCGATGATCGAGGCGGTGGCGCCGTCGTTGAGACCGGCGGCGTTGCCCGCGGTGACCCGGCCGTGGGTGCGGAACGGAGTCTTCAGGCCCTCGAGGTTCTCCAGCGTGGTGCCGGGACGCATCGGCTCGTCGGCGGTGGCCAGGCCCCAGCCCGTCTCACCGGCCTCCTCGTTCGTGCGGCGGACCGAGATCGGCACCAGGTCCTGCTGGATCTTGCCGTTGGCGTACGCCTTGGCGGCCTTCTCCTGCGAGCGCACCGCGTACTCGTCGGCGCGGCGCTTGGTGATCGTCGGGTAGCGGTCGTGCAGGTTCTCCGCGGTCATGCCCATGAACAGGGCCGACTCGTCGACGAGCTTCTCGCTCACGAAGCGCGGGTTCGGGTCGACGCCCTCGCCCATGGGGTGGCGGCCCATGTGCTCCACGCCGCCCGCGATGACGGCGTCGTACGCGCCGAACGCGATGGAACCGGCGGTCGAGGTCACGGCGGTCAGCGCGCCCGCGCACATCCGGTCGATGGAGTACCCCGGCACGGACTGCGGAAGCCCGGCCAGGATCCCGGCGGTGCGGCCCAGGGTGAGGCCCTGGTCGCCGATCTGGGTGGTGGCGGCGATGGCCACCTCGTCGATCTTGGCGGGGTCGAGATCAGGGTTGCGGCGCAGCAGCTCCCGAATGGCCTTCACCACGAGATCGTCAGCGCGGGTCTCGTGGTAGATGCCCTTCGGGCCCGCCTTGCCGAACGGGGTGCGGACGCCGTCGACGAAGACGACGTCCTTGACGGTACGAGGCACGATGGCTCTCCTCCAAGGGTGCGGGATCGCTGCCGCTGGGCGTGCTCCGGCGGCTACTCCGTTCATGCTACTTGCCGGTAACCACGTGGAACAGGCCCCCCGCCCCAAGCGGCGAAGGTCACACTCGGCGAGCACCCCGAGCGACGCTCACGGGGGCCCTGAAGACGGGAGACCCCCGGCCCGCCAGGCCGGGGGTCTCCCGTCTTCACGCTCCCTCTGGGGCGCTCCCGCTCGACGCGCGCGTCTCAGTCGTCACTCGCGGTCAGCGCCCCGGCCAGGGCCGCGGCGACCTGCTCGATCTGCCAGCGGCGCGCCCCGTACCCGGCGAGCGCGGCGGCGATGGACTCGACGGTGGTCTCGGCGGGAGGCTCCCAGCACAGGCGGCGCACGGTGTCCGGGGTGATCAGGTTCTCCTGCGGCATGCTCAGCCGCTCGGCGATCGCCGATACCGCGGTACGGGCCGCCGTGAGCCGGGCGGCGGCCCGCGGGTCGCGGTCCGCCCAGGCGCGCGGCGGCGGCGGTCCGGCCACGGTCTGGCCCGGCTGCGGCAGCTCGGCCTCCGGGAGGGCCTTGGCGCGGTCCACGGCGGCCTGCCACTGCTCCAGCTGGCGCTTGCTCGTACGGTGACCGAAGCCGTTCAGCGCGGACAGCGCCTGGGTGTTGGACGGCAGGGCCAGGGCCGCCGCCACGATCGCGGCGTCGGAGAGCACCTTGCCCGGCGAGATGTCGCGCCGCTGCGCGATCCGGTCCCGCGTGGTCCACAGCTCCCGTACGACCGCCATCTGACGGCGGCGGCGCACCTTGTGCATGCCGGACGTGCGCCGCCAGGGGTCCTTGCGCGGCGGCGGGGGCGGGGCCGAGGCGATCGCGTCGAACTCCTCGCGGGCCCACTCCAGCTTGCCCTGCCGGTCGAGCTCCTTCTCCAGGGCGTCCCGCAGGTCGACCAGGAGCTCCACGTCCAGCGTGGCGTAACGCAGCCACGGCTCGGGCAGCGGCCGGGTCGACCAGTCGACCGCGGAGTGCCCCTTCTCCAGTACGTAGCCGAGCACCGACTCGACCATCGCGCCGAGCCCGACGCGCGGGAACCCGGCCAGCCGCCCGGCGAGCTCGGTGTCGAAGATCCGGGTCGGCGTCAGGCCTATCTCCCGCAGACACGGCAGGTCCTGGGTCGCGGCGTGCAGCACCCACTCCGCGTCGCCGATGGCGGCCTGGAGCCCCGAGAGGCCGGGGCAGGCGATGGGGTCGATCAGGGCCGATCCGGCGCCCTCGCGGCGCAGCTGCACCAGATAGGCGCGCTGGCCGTAGCGGTATCCGGAGGCGCGCTCGGCGTCCACCGCGACGGGCCCGGAACCCGCGGCGAAGGCCGCGGTCACCTCGTCCAGCGCGGCCGTGTCGGCGACCACGTCCGGGATGCCCTCGTGCGGCTCAAGCAAGGGGATCGGCGCCGGTGCGACATCGTCCGGAGGGGGTGACGCCGGCGGCTGTCGCCGCGGGGCTCCGGTGGTTCGCAGTGAGCTGTCTGCTGCGGTCTCTTGGGCGTCGGTCACCAGTAAAGGGTATCTGTGTGTGCACCGCGCCCGTCGACGGAACGTTACGTCGACGGGCGCGGGGTAGCTGTCAATCGATCAGGTATGCGATCAGTGGATGATTCCGGTACGGAGCGCGACCGCGACCATTCCGGCCCGGTCGCCCGTGCCGAGCTTGCGCGCGATCCGGGCGAGGTGGCTCTTGACGGTCAGCGCGGACAGGCCCATCGAGACGCCGATGGCCTTGTTCGACTGACCCTCGGCGACCAGGCGCAGCACCTCCACCTCGCGGCCCGACAGCTCGCGGTAGCCGCCCGGATGGCTCGGGGCGCCCGGAGGGCGGCGGTGCATACGGGCCCCGGAGCCGATGGGCGCGGCGCCGGGGCGGCCGGGGAGCCCGACGTTGTTCCGGGTGCCGGTGACGACGTAGCCCTTGACGCCGCCCGCGAGGGCGTTGCGTACGGCGCCGATGTCGTCGGCGGCGGAGAGCGCCAGGCCGTTCGGCCAGCCCGCGGCGCGGGTCTCGGACAGCAGGGTGAGCCCCGAGCCGTCGGGGAGGTGGACGTCGGCGACGCAGATGTCGCGCGGGTGACCGATGCGGGGACGGGCCTCGGCGATGGAGGACGCCTCGATGACGTCGCGGACGCCGAGCGCCCACAGGTGGCGGGTGACGGTGGAACGGACGCGCGGGTCGGCCACGACGACCATGGCGGTCGGCTTGTTGGGGCGGTAGGCGACCAGGCTTGCGGGCTGCTCGAGGAGAACGGACACCAGGCCTCCTGGGGATGGCGGCGGGACGGAGCCGGCTCGGGGATGAAGCCGGGATGAACCGTGCTTTCAAGGTCACAGACCTCTTCGGCAGCAAACCCGCCCGCCTTTAGCGAATGATCACGATTTGATGAGTCAAAATCTGGGCAATTCGGACGCGCGATCGATCATCCGAAGATCAACCCAAGCCGGAGGGTGTCCCTCTGTGATCACTTCGATCACGCACGAGTGGCGGTGTTCGGGTCATGTTCGAGGGGTGGCCGGGCGTGACTGGGAGGCCGGAGGGCCGGGGGAGACGGCGCGGGTGGGACTCGGGTGGGCCCGGACGGGGGCCCGGACGGGGGGCTCGGGCGGGCTCAGGTGGCCTGCGGCCCACGGCGCTGCGGCAGCGAGACGACCGAGGCGTCGGTGGACGTCCCCGGCCCGCCGGGACCGCCCGCCCCGCCGGGGCCGCCCGGACCCGTCGGCGGCAGTCCGGCGACCTGGCAGAGCAGATCGCACCACGCGGTCAGATGTGACGCCAGGTCCGGGACCCCGCCGAGCCCCTCGCGCGGAGTCCAGGACGCCCGGATCTCGATCTGCGAGGTGGGCGGCTGCTCCGCGAGCCCGCCGAAGTAGGACGACCCGGCTCGGGTGACGGTGCCGCTCGGCTCCCCGTACGACAGTCCGCGCCCCTGCAACGCCCCGGTCAGCCAGGACCAGCAGACCTCGGGCAGCAGCGGGTCGGCCGCCATCTCGGGTTCCAGGTCCGCGCGCACCAGGGTGACCAGGCGGAAGGCGCCCTGCCAGGCGTCGTGCCCGGCCGGGTCGTACAGCAGGACGAGCCGCCCGTCCGCGAGATCCTCGTCGCCTTCGGTGACGGCGGCCTCCAGCGCGTACGCGTACGGGGCGAGCCGCCTCGGCGCGCGGGTCGGCTCGATCTCGACTCCGGGCCGCAGCCGGGCCGCTCGCAGCGCCTCGACGGCCGAGCGGAACGGGAGCGGAGCGGCGTCCGCCGCGGCGTTCCCCTCCTTCCCCTCCCTACCGTCCATCCCGTCCGAACCCTCCGACCGTTGTCCCCGCACCGCAGCCATGCGGGGAAGGTTAAGGGGAACCGGGCCCGCAGGCGGGCACGACACCCGGACGGCGGGCCGGAGTTCGCGACGGACGCCACACGGACGCCGCGCGGACCCCATACGGCCGCCGCGCGGCCGCCGCGCGGCCCCGATGCCGGCGTGCCCTGGCCGCCCGTCCGGCCCGGTCGCTCCCATGCGAGACTTCCCCCTGTGAGTGCCACAGACCGCCCCACGGGCCAGCAGAACGCAACGTATGACTCCGCCTTCCTCAAGGCTTGCCGACGCGAGCCCGTGCCGCACACCCCCGTGTGGTTCATGCGGCAGGCCGGGCGCTCGCTGCCCGAGTACCGCAAGGTGCGCGAGGGCATCACGATGCTCGACTCCTGTATGCGGCCCGACCTCGTCACCGAGATCACGCTGCAGCCGGTGCGCCGCCACCGGGTGGACGCCGCGATCTACTTCAGCGACATCGTGGTCCCGCTCAAGGCCATCGGCGTCGACCTGGACATCAAGCCCGGCGTCGGCCCCGTGGTCGCCTCGCCGATCCGCTCCCGCGCGGACCTCGCGCGACTGCGCGACCTGACCCCCGACGACGTCGCGTACGTCACCGAGGCCATCGGCATGCTCACCGCCGAGCTCGGCCCGACCCCGCTGATCGGCTTCGCGGGCGCGCCGTTCACCCTCGCGAGCTACCTCGTGGAGGGCGGTCCGTCCCGCAACCACGAGCACACCAAGGCCCTGATGTACGGCGACCCGCAGCTGTGGGCCGACCTGCTGGACCGGCTCGCGGAGATCACCGCCGCCTTCCTGAAGGTGCAGATCGAGGCGGGCGCGTCGGCGGTGCAGCTCTTCGACTCGTGGGTCGGCGCGCTGGCCCCCGCCGACTACCGCGCCTCGGTGCTGCCCGCGTCCGCGAAGGTCTTCGACGCGGTGGCCTCGTACGGGGTGCCGCGCATCCACTTCGGCGTCGGCACGGGCGAGCTGCTCGGCCTGATGGGCGAGGCGGGGGCGGACGTCGTGGGCGTCGACTGGCGGGTGCCGATGGACGAGGCCGCGCGCCGGGTCGGCCCCGGCAAGGCGCTCCAGGGCAACCTGGACCCGGCGGTGCTCTTCTCGACGCCGGAGGCGGTGGCGGCGAAGGCGGACGAGGTGCTGGACGCCGCGTCCGGCCTCGAAGGCCACATCTTCAACCTCGGTCACGGCGTACTGCCGACGACCGACCCGGACGCGCTGACCAGGCTGGTCGAGCACGTCCACGCGCGGACGGCGCGCTGAGGGCCTGGGGC
The DNA here is from genome assembly GCF_054788135.1 of Streptomyces sp. O3. Lineage (NCBI taxonomy): Bacteria > Bacillati > Actinomycetota > Actinomycetes > Kitasatosporales > Streptomycetaceae > Streptomyces > Streptomyces sp. O3. The sequence continues at coordinate 39,373 of NZ_JBTVYK010000003.1, read as the reverse complement.
TTTGGCCCCAGACCCGTTGTCCTCACTCGCCGGACGGGCTCAAACTGGGCCCGTCCGCACCGCCGTCACCGCCTTGCGGGCCGCGACCAGCACCGGATCCCACACCGGTGAGAACGGCGGGGCGTAGCCGAGGTCCAGGGACACCACCTGTTCCACCGTCAGGCCCGCCGTCAGCGCGACCGCCGCGACGTCGACCCGCTTGGCCGCGCCCGCGCGGCCCACGATCTGGACCCCGAGCAGCCGCCCCGTGCGGCGCTCGGCGAGCATCTTCACCGTCATCGGGGCCGCGCCCGGATAGTAGCCCGCGCTGTTGGTGGACTCGACGGTGGCCGTCACGTACTGCAGGCCCGCCGCGCGCGCGTCCTTCTCGCGCAGCCCGGTGCGCGCGATCTCCAGGTCGCAGACCTTGCTGACCGCCGTGCCGACCACGCCGGGGAACGTCGCGTAGCCGCCGCCCACGCCCGAGCCGATCACCTGTCCGTGCTTGTTGGCGTGGGTGCCGAGGGCGATGTGCCGTTCCCGGCCCGCGACCAGGTCGAACACCTCCACACAGTCGCCGCCCGCCCAGATGTCCTGGTGGCCGCGCACCCGCATCGCCAGGTCCGTGAGCAGCCCGCCGTGCTCGCCGAGCGGCAGGCCCGCCGCCTGGGCGAGGGCGGTTTCGGGGCGGACGCCGATGCCCAGGACCACCACGTCCGCCGGGTACTCGGCGTCCTCGGTGGCGACGGCGCGCACCCGCCCGTCGTCACCGGTGAGGATCTTGGTGACCTCGGCGTCGTTCACCATCTCCATGCCGAAGCCGGACATCGCGTCCCGCACCAGCCGCCCCATGTCGGGGTCGAGCGTGGACATGGGCTCGGCGCCGCGGTTGACGACGGTCACCTGGTAGCCGCGTCCGCACAGCGCCTCAGCCATCTCGACGCCGATATAGCCCGCGCCGACCACGACGGCGCGGCGGCCGTCGGTGGCGGCGAGCGTGTCCAGGAGCGCCTGGCCGTCGTCGAGGGTCTGCACGCCGTGCACGCCCGCGGCGTCGATGCCCGGCAGCGGAGGCCGCACGGGCCGCGCGCCGGTCGCGATCACCAGCTTGTCGTAGCCGGTCCACGCCTCGGCGCCGGACTCCAGGTCGCGGGCGAGCACCCGCTGTCCGGGTACGTCGATCCGGGTCACCTCGGTACGCATCCGCAGGTCGATGCCGCGCTCGTGGTGCTTCGCCGGGGTGCGGGCGATCAGCGCGTCCCGCTCGGGGACCTCGCCGCCCACCCAGTACGGAATCCCGCACGCCGAGAACGAGGTGAAGTGACCCCGTTCAAAGGCGACGATCTCCAGTTCGTCCCGGCCCTTGAGTCTGCGCGCCTGCGACGCGGCGGACATGCCCGCCGCGTCGCCGCCGATGACCACCAGTCGTTCGCTCATACGAACACGCTACGGGCGATGGCGAGTTCAGTCCTCCTCGGGCGCGGCGGGCGCGGCGGGCGCGCTGGGCGCGGCGGCGGGCGCGGCCGACGCGCGCCGGGGCAGCAGCCGGTCGCGCACCAGCCGCCACGCCACGAGGAGCAGCGCGAGCGCCGCCGCGAACGGCAGCGCCGCGCCGAGCCCGACGACGATCCAGCGCAGTCCGGTGACGAACGCGCTCCAGCCACCCGCGACGGCGTCCAGGACGCTCGGGCCGTCGTCCCCGTCCTTCGCGTTCTTCCGCGCGGTCTCGGACAGGGTGAGCGTGATCGTCGCCAGGGACGTACGGTCCTTGAGCGCGGCCTGGCGGGCCAGCAGGGACTCCAGCTCGGCCTGACGCGAGCTCAGTTCCCCCTCCAGGGTGACCACATCGCTCAGCTTGGTCGCCTGGTCCATCAGCTTCCGCACCCGCGCGACGCTGGCGCGCTGTGACTTCACCCGGCTCCCCACGTCCACCACCCGCTCGGTGACGTCCTCGGCCTTGACCTTGCGCTCGATCAGCTCGCCCGAGCCCGCCAGCGCGGCCAGCACGTCCTCGTACTTCTCCTGCGGCACCCGCAGCACGACCCGTGAGCGCTCCCTGCCCTCCCGGTCGCGGTCCGTGGTCTCGCTGCCGACCACGCCACCCGCGTCGCGCGCGGTGTCGCGCGCCGCGCCCAGGGCCTTCGGCACGTCCTTGACCCGTACGGTCAGCGAGGCGGTGCGGATGATGTGGACGCCCACGGGGTCGGGCGCCCGGTCGGCGTTCTCGCCGCTCGACCGCGGGTCGGCGGCGGCGTCCCGGTCCGCCGCTCCGGGCCCGGCCCCGGCCTCGGGCTCGGCGGCGGCTTCGTCCCGCATGCCCTGGGCGTCCTTCTGCGCGGCGGCCTTGCTCCCGGCGTCGCCTGACCCGTCGTCCGCGCTGCACCCGCCGACCGCGACGGCGGACGCCAGGAGCAGGGCCGTGAGAACCCGGACGGACCGCCGCCCGGAGTGCCTGGAGCGGGTGGAGCGGGTGGAGTGGGTAGCTGTGCGCATCGTGATCTGACCCCCGGAGAGTTGTGGTGTCCCGACGCAGTTTTGACGCGCGAGACCCACGCGGGGTTTGCCCGCCGCCGGTACCGAAGCGGTCACGGTGCGGACTCGGTACGGACTCCCGCCGGGGGTCTGGGAGAGTGAAACCATGCGGAACACGGACACGGACACGGACACGGGCCGGGTCAACGGCCAGGTCGTCGTCATCGGCGGTGGCATCGCCGGTCTCGCAGCCGCCCACCGGCTGCTCGGCACAGGCGCTCGGGTGACCGTCCTGGAGGCCGCCGACCGGCTCGGCGGCAAGCTGCACGCCGGTGAGATCGAGGGCGTACGCGTCGACCTCGGCGCCGAGTCGATGCTCGCCCGCCGCCCCGAGGCCGTCGAGCTCGCCCGCGCGGTCGGCCTGGGCGGCCTGCTCCAGCCGCCCGCCACCGCGACCGCCGCGCTCTGGACGCGCGGAGCGCTGCGCCCCATGCCCAAGGGGCATGTGATGGGCGTACCCGGCGCCGCCGACGCGCTGGCGGGAGTGCTCTCCGACGACGGGCTGCGACGGATCGAGCGGGACCGGGAGCTGCCCCCGACCGAGGTCGGCGACGATGTCGCGGTCGGCGAGTACGTCGCGTCCCGCGTCGGCCGCGAGGTCGTCGACCGCCTGGTGGAACCCCTGCTCGGCGGCGTGTACGCGGGCGACGCGTACCGCCTCTCGATGCGGATGGCCGTCCCCAAGCTCTACGAGGCCGCCCGCACCCACCGCTCCCTGCTGGACGGCGTACGCGACATCCAGCGCCAGGCCGCCGACGCCGGGGCCGCCGGACCGGTGTTCATGGGCATCGCGGGCGGCGTCGGCAGCCTGCCCCTCGCGGTCGCCGACGCGCTGCGCGCGCGTGGCGCCGAGATCCGGCTGGGCTGCCCGGTGAGCGGGCTGCGCCGGACGGCGGACGGCTGGCAGGTCCACGTCGAGGGCGGGGAAGGCGGGGCGATCTCCGCCGACGCCGTCGTCGTCGCCGTGCCCGCACCGGGGGCCGCCCGGCTCCTGGCCGCCGACGCGCCCGCCGCCGCGGCCGAGCTGCGCGCCGTCGAGTACGCCTCCATGGCTCTGATGACCCTCGCCTACCGCAGGGCCGACGCCGAGCTGCCCGCGGGCAGCGGCTTCCTCGTACCGCCCGTGGACGGCCGTACGATCAAGGCGTCCACCTTCGCCAGCCAGAAGTGGGGCTGGATCGCCGACGAGGACCCGGACCTGATGGTGCTGCGCACCTCCGTCGGGCGGTACGGCGAGGAGCGGGACCTGCGCCGGGACGACACCGAGCTGATCGACGTCTCGCGGCACGACCTGCGCGCGGCCACCGGACTCACCGCGACCCCCGTCGCCGCCCGCGTGACCCGCTGGAACGACGGCCTGCCGCAGTACCCCGTCGGCCACCACGCGCGCGTGGCGCGCATCCGCGAACAGGTCGGCAAGCTGCCCGGACTCGCGGTGTGCGGCGCGGCGTACGACGGCGTCGGCATCCCGGCCTGCATCGCCAGCGCGTACGCGGCCGTGGACCGGCTCAGCGCCCACCCGGTCCAGAGCCCGCACGGCGGCGCGGCAGAATAGCCGTATGAGTGACGACGCCCCCGCCAAGACCCCCAACGCAGGCAAGAAGGCCAAGGACCTCAACGAGGTCATCCGCTACACGCTGTGGTCCGTCTTCAAGCTGCGTGACGTACTGCCCGAGGACCGCACCGGCTACGCCGACGAGGTCCAGGACCTGTTCGACCAGCTCGCCGCCAAGGACGTCACCGTCCGCGGCGCCTACGACGTGTCCGGCCTGCGCGCCGACGCCGACCTGATGATCTGGTGGCACGCCGAGACCGCCGACGAGCTCCAGGAGGCGTACAACCTCTTCCGCCGCACCAAGCTGGGCCGCTCCCTGGAGCCGGTCTGGTCGAACATGGCGCTGCACCGCCCGGCCGAGTTCAACAAGTCGCACATCCCGGCCTTCCTGGCCGACGAGACGCCGCGCGACTACGTCAGCGTCTACCCGTTCGTGCGCTCCTACGACTGGTACCTGCTGCCCGACGAGGACCGCCGCCGGATGCTCGCCGACCACGGCAAGATGGCCCGCGGTTTCCCGGACGTCCGGGCCAACACGGTGGCGTCCTTCTCGCTCGGCGACTACGAGTGGCTGCTCGCCTTCGAGGCCGACGAGCTGTACCGCATCGTGGACCTGATGCGGCACCTGCGCGCGTCCGAGGCGCGGATGCACGTACGCGAGGAGGTGCCGTTCTACACCGGCCGCCGCAAGTCGGTGGCCGACCTGGTGGCGGGGCTGGCCTAGGACCTGCCCGCCGGGCGGGCCCCTAGGGTCTGTCCGCCGGGTGGCTGACAGACCCTAGGGCTCGGGCTCCGGGCGCGGTGCGCAGCTCGCCGCTTGCCGCGCCGGGAGCCGACCCTCCAGCAGGTAGGCGTCCAGGTGCCCGTTGACGCACTGGTTGGGGCCGCCGGCGACGCCGTGCGTCCCGGCCCCGCGCTCGGTGACCAGCGCCGAGCCCGGCAGCCTGCGGCGCAGCTCGTAGGCCCCGTGGTACGGGGTCGCGGCGTCCCGCTCGGCGGCCAGGATCAGGATCGGCGGCAGCGCGTCGTCGGCGATCCTGATGTCCAGCGGGCGCTGTCGTGGCACCGGCCAGTAGGCGCACGGCAGGTTCATCCAGGCGTTGTCCCAGGTCTCGAAGGGCGCCACGCGCGCGAGGCGGGTGTTGTCCTCATCCCAGGTTCGGAAGTCCGTCGGCCAGGGCGCGTCGTTGCACTCCACGGCGGTGTAGGCGGCGGTGCCGTTCTCGTTCTCGGCCGCGCGCGCCGGGTCCGGGGCCGCCTGCTCGACGAGCGGCCCCGGATCGCCCTTGAGGTACGCGGCCAGGGCCTCGGCCCGCTCCGGCCAGACGTCGTCGTAGTAGCCGGTCTGCAGAAACGCGCTCTGGAGCTCGCCGGGCCCGACCGTGCCGCCCGCCGGTTCGCGCGCCAGCGCCGCCCGGACCCGGTCGTAGGAGTCCGCGACCCGCTGCGGGGTGCGGCCCAGGCCGTACGTCGCGTCATGGCGAGCCGCCCAGGCGCGGAAGTCGGCCCAGCGGCGCTCGAACGCCAGTGACTGGTCGAGGTTGTTGCGGTACCAGATCCGCTCCGGGTCGGGGTTGACGGCCGAGTCGAAGACCATCCGGCGCACATGGGAGGGGAACATCGCCGCGTACAGGGCGCCGAAGTAGGTTCCGTACGAGGCGCCCAGGAAGTTCAGCTTCCGCTCGCCGAGCGCGGCGCGCAGCACATCGAGGTCGCGCGCGTTGTTGAGCGAGTGGTAGTGCCGCAGCGCGTCGCCCGTCCTGCGCAGACAGCCGCGCGCGTAGGCCTTCGCCCGCGCGACGCGCTCCTTCTTGTACGCCGCGTCGGGGTGGGTCGGCGCGAGCGTCGGCGCCCGGTCGGCCGTCGCCGGGTCCTGGCAGGACACCGGGGCGGAGCGGCCGACTCCGCGCGGGGCGTAGCCGACGACGTCGTACGCCGCGGAGATGCGCCGGAATTCGGGGAGGTCGGCCGTCGACACCATCGGGAAGTACATCCCGGATCCGCCGGGGCCGCCGGGGTTGAAGACCAGCGCGCCCTGGCGCTTGTCCGGGTCCTTGGCCTTCACCCGGCTGACCGTCAGCTTGATCTGCTTCCCGTCGGGGTCGGCGTAGTCCAGCGGTACGGAGACGGTGCCGCACCGTACGTCCGACGGCAGACGCTCGGCCTCCGGGCAGCGGCCGAACGCGATTCCGGCGGCCGCGGCGCGCTCGGCGGCGAGCCTGACGCCGACGTCCTCGACCGGTTCGGGGGCGCTGCCCGCGGGTGACGCGGCCAGGCCCGTCAGGACCAGCGATCCGGCGACGGCGTACAGGACAGGCGCTTTCCCGCGCCCCGGCATCCCGCGCTTCGGCATCCCTCGGCATCCCTTCGAGCAACGGCGGAACCGCAGCCGTATATAGCGTGATGAGAAGGATGGTTCGGTCAGCCGGTGGCGAAGTAAAGCACCAGACGGCCGGTGTCGGCTCCGTAACCCCTATGCCCGGCGTGGCGGCCTCCGGTCACCTCCTCAACAGCGCGTGCCGGGCCGCTCTGGCCAGGCGGGCCACCGGGCGGCCGGTGAGGGGCGCCGGGCCCGAGCGGTCCAGCCACCAGCGGGTCAACTCCCGCCGCGCGCCCGGCGACCGGGGCCTGCGGGCGCGCAGCAGGTGCGCGGCGAAGTCCAGCGCGTCGCGCCGCGCCCCGGCGGTGAGCGGCCGGTTGCGCGCGTACGCGAGGAAGGCGGGCCGGTACTCCGCGCCCAGAATGCGGGGCAGTTCGGGCGCGACCTTGGCCACCACGTCGGCGCGCTTCCCGGTCAGCGCCCGGCTCTGCACCCGCAGCCGCGCCCGGTCGAAGCCCTCGGGCGCGGGCGTACCGGCCACCAGAGCGGACAACAACGAGGCTTGCCGCAGCGCGACCCGCTGCCGCACAGCATCGCTTACGCGCGACACGGCCACCTCCCGCGCGCCCGCGCCCGCGCCGGCGCCGGCGCTCGTACCCCTGCTCGTACTCGTGTCCGTGCTCGGTTCCGGGACCGGGTGCCGTGCTGGGGCCTTGCCCACGGGAAGCGGCGCGCCCGACGGTCGTCCGGCGGTGACCAGCGCGCGCTCGCGCGGCGCGGCCACGGGGGCCCGGCGGTCGCCGGGGGCGGCGTTCGTCGTGTGCGCGCGGATCGTGGTGAGTTCGCGTTCCAGCTCGGGCTGGTCCGGGAAGTCCGCGTCGCGCTCCAGCAGGACACCCGGCGGCGACACCCGCGACGCGAGGTCGGCCAGAATGTCCAGAACCGCCCCCGGCACCGGGTGCGCATGGCTGTCGTGCCAGACGCCGTCGCGGAGGACGCCGCCCGCCACATGGACGTACCCGATCGCCTCCAGCGGGAGCTCGTCGAGCGCGGTCGACGCGTCCTCGCCTCGATTGACCTGATTGGTGTACAGGTTCGCGACGTCGATGAGCAGCCGCACCCCCGTGCGCTCGACCAGCTCGGTCAGGAACTGGCCCTCGGTCAGCTCCTCGCCCGGCCAGGAGATCAGCGCCGCGATGTTCTCCAGCGCGAGCGGCACCGGCAGCGCGTCCTGCGCGACGCGGACGTTCTCGCACAGCACATCGAGCGCGTCCCTGGTGCGCGGCACCGGCAGCAGGTGCCCCGCCTCCAGACGCGGCGACGCGGTCAGCGCCCCGCCCGCCCTGACGAACGCGATGTGCTCGCTGACCAGCGGCGCGCCCAGCGCCTCGACCCGCTCCGCGAGCGCCGCGAGCCGACCGGCGTCCGGCCGTTCCGCACCGCCCAGGCCGAGCGCGACGCCGTGCGGCACGACCGTGACCCCGCGCTCGCGCAGCCGCGCCAGCGACGGGTCAACATGCTCAGGACAGACGTTCTCCGCCACCACCTCGACCCAGTCGACGCCGCGCATCCGCTCCACGGCCTCGGCGATCTCCGGCCGCCAGCCGATTCCCGTACCCAGCTCCAGCCCCCTGCTCATGATCCCCCTGCTCATGATCCCTCCGCCCCCTCGGTGTGCGTAAGGTTCTTCTCGCCAGGAAGAGGCGGGTGAACCCACCCTGGAGGACGTTCAGAGCTCGATTTGAGGTTTCACCGACGAGTTTCGGCCGCGCTCGCCCTCGGCGGTGCTCTAGGTGGTGCTCTCGGCGGTGCTCAGCGCACCTCGGGACGGCTGGTGTTGATGTCCGCAGTGCCGGGCGCCGAAGGCCGCGAGGTGAACGACTGGTCGCCGTCCGTAGGACCGGCCGCGGGCGGCGGCAGCGGCGTGCTGCCCACGACCGGCGGCGGCGGACCTGTCGGGCTGGCCGTCGACCGGCCCGCCGCGTCCCTGGCCAGGGCGTCGAAGTCCACGTCCCCCGTGCGCTCCAGCATGGTGATGTGGTCCAGGACCGCCTGGTTCGCGTCGGTCGCCAGCTGGCGTACGAGCGCGTTGCGCGTGGTGTGCCGCACCTTCGCGATCAGGCCGAAGACCTTGCCGTGCGAGTCGCGCAGCAGGTTCGCGAACTTCCGCTCGTACACCTCGCCTTCGGCCTCCGTGAGCTCCTGTAGCCAGCCTCGCTGTTGCTCGGTCGGCTGGCTCGGCAGCTCGACGCCGAGCTGCGCCGCCACCTGCCGTACCCGCTTGTCCAGATCGGTGTGCCCGACCACCAGATGGTCCCCGGCGTCCTTGACGGCCCTGGTCGGCGCGCGCTCCACGGCCTGCTGGCCCGCGGGAATCTCCCAGAGCCCGGCGAGTCTGACCTTCACCAGCAGATCCCGGTCGGTCGCGCTGAGCGGGCCCCACTGGGTGGCGACGGTGCTGGCCTCCAGGTTGGCCTCGCCGGTGCCGGACCGGTCGGCGTACGACCAGACGGGGAAGGCGAGCGCGGCGAGCGTCACCGCCAGCGCGGCGATGATCAGAGCGGTGCCGTTGATGCGTCGGAACAAGGCGACTCCCGTAACTAGCGGGTCCTGGGCACGAACCAGCCGTCAACCAGGCTGCCGTACAGGCTGATTGACGGCATGGAGAGATACGCGGTGAGCCTTGGCCGTGTTCAACGCGTCATCTGATCCGGCCCCGGCGCGACCGGGCTAGATCTCCGCCCCGGTCCCGTCGACGGCGCCCGGCCCACGGCCGCGGAAGGCCCGACGGTACGCGTGCGGGGTGGTGTCCACGCGCCGGACGAAGTGGTGGCGCAGCGTGTCGGCGGTCCCGAAGCCGCAGCGCGCGGCGATCGCGGAGAGCGGCGCGTCGGTGTTCTCCAGCAGTTGCTGGGCCAGTGCGACGCGCTGGCCCACCAGCCACCGGAGCGGGGTGGTGCCGGTTTCCTGAAGGAAGCGGCGGGCGAAGGTGCGCGGGGCCATATGGGCCCGGCGGGCCATCCGTTCCACCGTCAGCTCCTCGTGGAGGTTGGCCTCCAGCCAGGCCAGCAGGGGCGCGAGCGCGCCCGCGCGCGGGTCGCGGTCCGGACGCCGCACGTACTGCCGCTGGCCGCCCTCGCGGTGCGGGGGCGCCACCATGCGCCGGGCGATGCCGTTGGCGACCGCGCCGCCCTGCTCCTTGCGTACCAGGTACAGGCAGGTGTCGATGCCCGCGGCCGTACCGGCGCCGGTGATGACCGGATCCTCGTCGACGTACAGGACGTCCGACTCGACCCGTGCCGTCGGGTGGCGGTGGGCGAGTTCCGCACCGTAGAGCCAGTGGGTGGTGCAGCGGCGGCCGTCGAGGAGTCCGGCCGAGCCGAGGACGAAGGCGCCGGTGCAGATGCTGAGCACGCGCGCGCCGCGCCACACCGCGGCGCGCAGAGCCTCGTACAGCGCCTCGGGCTGGGGCAGTTCCGGGGGCGCGGCCGGGACGCCGATCAGGTCGGCGGACTCCAGCCGCTCCAGTCCGTGCGGGGTCTCGACGCGGAAACCGTGGCCGACGCGCACGCTCGGTCCGGCGGCGGACACGACCGCGAACTCGTAGGTCGGCAGACCTTCGTCGGAGCGGTCCACGCCGAACACCTCGCAGAACGTGCCCAGTTCAAAGGCATGCCCGCCCTCCAGGGCGAGGACGGCGACATCGCGGAGCACCGGGCCTCCAGGGCGGGTGTGGGGTGTGAGTGTGAGTGCGGGTGCGGGTGCGGGTTGTCCGCGGATGTGAGTGGCAGGAATTTCAGGGTACCGGGCATTCCTGCCGCTGTTCGGGGCGGCGGGCGGCTGGGAGGCTGAGCCCGGTTGTTCCGCCTGCTCACTGATTTCAAGCCATCCGTCGGATCATCCCGTCAGCTCATCCCTTCAGCAGCGAGGCACGATGCACCGTACGTATCCCACCGACACCGACACCGACACCGACACCGGCACCCGCACCCGCACCGACGCCGCCGTCGTCGCCCCCGGCCAGGACGGCGTCCTCGGCGACGCCCAAGCCCGCGCGGCCCAGATCCTGCGTGCCCTGGCCCTTGACGAGCGGCTCAAGTGGCAGATCCCCGAGGACCCGGTGCTGGGCCCGCTGGCCCGGCGCGTGGCCCGGCGCTTCGTGGCCGGGACCACCGTCGCGGAGGCGCGAGAACGCGTGGCGGACGTGCTCGCGGCCGGGCATCGCGCCAACGCCGAGTACCTCGGCGAGAGCTGCCGCGATCCGGAGCGCGCGGTGACCGAGACGGACGTGTTCGTCGATGCCGCCCGACAGCTCCCGTCCGGGTGCTCGGTCTCACTCGACCTGTCTCACATAGGCCTGGCGGTGGACCGGGACCTCGCCGTCGAGAACGCTGTCCGCATCGCCCAGGCCACCTCCGGCGGCGGCCGAGAGATGGTCATATCGGCGGAGGGATCCGACCGTACCGACGCCGTGCTCGACGTGCACCGCCGACTCTGCGAACGCTTCGACCACGTCGGCGTCACCGTGCAGGCGCGGCTGCACCGCACCGGCGACGACCTCACCGCGCTGCTGGCGAGGCCGGGGCGAATCCGGCTGGTGAAAGGGGCGTTCCTGGAGCCGGAGGGGGTCGCTCTCGCCCGCGAGGACACCGCACTGCCGGGGAGGTATCTCCACTACGCCGGGCTGCTGGCCGACTCCGGCCACCTGTGCTCGTTCGCGACGCACGACTGGGATCTGATCCACCGCATCGACCGGCGTCTCGGCGGGGTCGGCACGGACGCGGCGCCGTGGGAGTTCGAGACGCTGCTCGGCCTCGGCCGGGACCGTCTCACGGCGATGGCGGAGCACGGCCACCCCACCCGTGAGTACGTCGTCTTCGGCGCCGAATGGTGGCTCTACGTCTGCAACCGGCTCGCCGAAGACCCTCAGCGCCTCTTCCAGGCGCTCGTCGACGCCGCGTCCTGACGGCTCTCCGGGACGGGCCCGCACACACTGCCTGAATGGCTGGTTCTCGACGGTGATGACACAAGTGATGTTGTGCGGCTTGTACGGACACTGTCAGGGTGAGCGGCGACCACGACCGACCGAACTCCAACTGACCGAACCCCAGGGGGAATTACTCCAATGGCGAGAACTCACTTCCGTACCGCGGCGATGACGGCCTCGGCCGCCGCCGTACTGCTCGTCGGCGGCCTCAGCACGGGCTCCGCCGCCGCTACCGCGCCCGACGACGCCCCGAAGGCCGCGGCGGCGTCCCCGGCGGTTGCCACGGCCGCCGCCGCGGACGGCTACTGGGCCTGCTCCGTGCCGCAGGGCTACACCTGGGACGACACGTCCGTGCGACGCGGCGCGTGCACCAGCCCCGCGAACCGGGACACCCTGTACCACGTGATTCCCCCCACCGACGAGGTGTGGGCCTGCTCCGTTCCCTATGGCTACACCTGGGACGACACGGCGGAGCGGCGGGGCAAGTGCCACCCGACCAACAGGGAAGAGATGTTCCGTATCCGGGTCCCCGCGGACATGGTCTGGGCCTGCTCGGTGCCCAAGGGCTTCACCTGGGACAAGACGGTGAAGCGCCGCGGCGTCTGCACGTCGTCCACCAACCGGGACACTCTCTTCCGGCTCCGGGGCTGACGCCCGCTCACCCGGTCCGCCGTCTCCTCAGCGCCGCCGCTGGCCCTGCGGAAGGGGGCAGAAGCGACCGCCCCCTTCCGCCACGACCGTGCAGGAGCCCGGCGCGATCTCCGTGAAGCCCGCGTCGCGGACCACCGGCAGGCCGCTGGCGGTGAGTCCGCGCCAGCGGGCCGGGTCCGCGGTGCGGACCGCGAGCGGAAAGCCCGCGTCGCGCCAGACCGTGCGGTCCGCGGCGGAGAGCTCCCACCAGGCGAGCTGGGCGCCGTGCCCGGCTTGGGCCATGGACTTCCCGGTGGACATGTCGACTTCGGGGTTCATCCAGAGGACCGGGTTCGCGGGGTCGGCGGCGGGCGGGGGCTCCGGGTCGTCGAGGTGGGTGCCGGAGACCTGGAGCCGGGCCAGGTCCTTCGGCCAGCCGTCCAGCGGAACCGGTGGGAACACCCGTACCTCGGCCGTCTGTCCGGCGACGGTGATGCCGGGCAGCGCCGCGGCGCGGCGCCACTCCGCGCCGCGGGCCCGCCGTACGACCTTGCGGATCCTGGCGTCCTGCCAGTCGCGGATCGCCTGTGCCCAGACGCCGTCGCCGACCGACCGCTCATCGCTGAGCATCACCAGCACGGCGCGGGCCGCGGTCTCCAGCGCGTCCGTACGGGTCGGCGGCGCGGTCTTCTCGATGCGGGTCACCAGGGGCAGGACGAACTGCGGGGCCTCGTCGCGTGCCGTGCTCTCGTGACGGAACGGGCTGTCCGTGGCGGGCGCGCTGGCGGTGGTGCTCGTGTCGTGGCTGCTCACCCCGTCCAGTCTGCCAGGCGGCCCACTCCGGGCGACCGGCGGTGACCGGTCACCCGGAGTGGGCCGCGCGTGGTCCATGGGGCCTAGCGGCGTCCGCCGGACGCCGCCCCGATCAGCTCCGACACTCGTACGAAGCGGTACCCGCGCTCGCGCAGTTCCGGCACCACCGTGCGCAGTGCCCGCTCGGTGGCCGGGGCCGCGCTGCGGGTGCAGTGCAGGACGACCACCGAACCCGGCCTGACCTCGCGCAGCACCTCGCGGGCCACCGCGTCCGGGTCCGTCGCGAAGGCGTCGCCGCCCACCACGTCCCACTGCACCGCGGTGACCGAGCTCCCGGCGATCGCGCGCAGCGCGGCGCGGTCGTAACACCCGCCGGGGAAGCGGAAGTACGGCACCGTACGCGTCACGCCCGCCGCGCGGAACGCGGCGAAGGCGCGGTCCACATCGGCCCGCATCCGCTCGGGCGCGAGGGTCGGCAGGCCGTAGCAGTCGGCCGTGTAGGCGTAGTGGCTGTAGGAGTGGTTGGCGACCTCGAAGAGCGGGTCGGCGCCGATCGATCTGGCCTGGTCGGGGTACTCCTCGGCCCAGCGCCCCGTCATGAAGACGGTGGACGGCACCTTCAGGCGGCGCAGCGTGGCGATCAGCGCGGGGTTGTCGAAGCGCTCGCCGCCCGCCGCGCGCGGGCCCTGGTCGGCGGTCATATCGGCGTCGAAAGTGAGCGCGACCGTCTTGCCGCCGCCGCGCGGGCCGTGCTCGAACACGGGCGCCTGGCCGGAGGGGCCCGGCGCGAGGGTGGGCGGCCGGGACGGCGACGGCGTCGGAGACCCTGAGGCGGCCCCCGAGGCGGGCCCCGGAACGGACCCGGCGGGCGACGCGTGGTGCGGCCGCGCGCCCTGAGCCCGTGGCGGGTCGGCGCCGCCGCACCCGGCCAGCACCGCCCCCAGCGCGCCGACGGCGGCGAGTCTCCGTACGAAGAGGATCACCCGCCGACCATAACGGGACAAAACCCGCTTATCGGTTAATTGTGCTGCCGGTCGGGCGTGCCGTTCCCACGGTCGGGCGTGCCGCGCCTACCGCCGGGCGTGCCGCCCCCCTACGACCCGGTTACGACCCGGTCTCCGCGTCCGGCGACGCCAGCGCGCCCGCGTCGCGGGCCAGCGCGGTCAGGCGGGAGATCGCCCGGAAGTACTTCTTGCGGTAGCCGCCCTTCAGCATCTCCTCGCTGAACAGCTTGTCGAACGGCAGCCCGGACGCCAGCACCGGCACCTCACGGTCGTACAGCCGGTCGGCGAGTACGACCAGGCGCAGCGCCGTCGACTGGTCCGGCACCGGCTCCACGCCGGTGAGACAGACCGCCGACACCCCGTCCGTCAGCGCGCCGTAGCGGCTGGGGTGGACCTCGGCGAGATGGGCGAGCAGGTGCGGGAAGTCGTCGAGCGAGGCCCCGGCGGTGGCGTACGCCGTCCGGGTCACCCGTTCGTCGGAGTACGGCGGCGGCGCTTCGGGCAGCCCGCGGTGCCGGTAGTCCTCGCCGTCGATGCGCAGGGCGCGGAAGTGGGCCGAGAGCCCCTGGATCTCGCGCAGGAAGTCGGCCGCCGCGAACCGGCCCTCACCGAGCTTGCCGGGCAGCGTATTGGAGGTGGCGGCCAGCGCCACGCCCTCCTCCACCAGCCTGCTGAGCAGGCTCGACACCAGGACCGTGTCGCCCGGATCGTCCAGCTCGAACTCGTCGATGCAGAGCAGCCGGTGGCCGCTGAGCGTCCGCACGGTCTGCTGGAAGCCGAGCGCGCCGACCAGGTTGGTGAGCTCGACGAACGTGCCGAAGGCCTTGAGCTCGGGCGCGGCTGGGGCGGCGTGCCAGAGGGACGCGAGCAGATGGGTCTTGCCGACGCCGTACCCGCCGTCGAGGTACACCCCGCGCGGCCCGCTCGGCGCGGCGGCGGCCTTCCTGCCGAACCAGCGGCGTCGGCCCGAGCCGCTGGCGTGCGCGCCGCCCAGGGTCCCGCCGAACCCCTCCAGGACGCGCACGGCCTCGGCCTGGCTGGACTGCCGGGGGTCGGGCACGTACGTCTCGAAGCGCGCGGCCTGGAAACGCGGCGGCGGCACCATCTCGGCGACCAGCCGGTCGGCGGGCACATGCGGGCGGCGCGCGCACAGCGAGAGCGGGCCCGCGTCGGGTATGGGCTGGTCGGCAGAGGCGGAGGGGGCCGGGGATGCAGGGGAAGACGACACAGCTCTCCACCCTAAGGGGCGTGTAAAGGCGTGGAAGACTGCGGGCCATGCGCAGCTTGTTCCCTGTAACCGACTTCCCTGCGACCGACAAGGCCGACAAGGCCGACAAGGCCGACGAGACTGGCAAGGCTGACAAGGCCGACGAGGCAGAGGACCCCGCGAGGGCGACCGACCGCGAGTGGGAGCTCGACGCGCTCGCCGACTACTACGCGTACCCGGCGGGCGAGCGCGTCTGGCTGCGCGGCAACATGGTGTCCACGCTGGACGGCGCGGCCCAGCACGACGGGCGCTCGCAGCCCATCTCCTGCCCCGCCGACATGCGGATCTTCGGCACCCTGCGCGGGCTCGCGGACGCGGTCGTGGTGGGCGCCGAGACGGTACGCCAGGAGGGCTACCGGCCGCCGCGCGCCCGCGAGGCGTTCGCCGCGCGGCGGGCCGCGGCGGGGCAGGGCCCGGCGCCCGCGATCGCCGTGGTCAGCGCGAGCCTGGACCTCGACTTCTCGCTTCCGCTGTTCACCGCGCCGCTGGTCCCGACCGTGCTGCTGACCGGCTCTGACGCCCCCGCCGAACGGCTGCGGGCCGCCGAGGCCGCGGGCGCCGACGTGGTGATCGCCGGAGCGGGCCGGGGCGTGGACCCCGCTCGGGCCGTACGCGCCCTGGGGGAGCGTGGACTCACCCGGCTGCTGACCGAGGGCGGGCCGAGCCTGCTCGGCCAGTTCGTGGCCGCGGGGGTGCTGGACGAGCTGTGCCTGACCGTGTCGCCGATGCTCGCGGCGGGCGACGCGCAGCGGATCGCCCACGGTCCCGCCCTGTCCGCGCCCGAGCGGTTCCGGCTCGCCTCGGTGCTGGAAGAGGACGGGTTCCTGTTCACCCGCTACCGTCGAAGCTGACACGAAGCGGAATTGCTCGTTCCGTTTAGCTTCCGCTGGGCACACTATGACTCGGGGACCCCGTGCGGGTGCGGGGCAGGATGGTTTCCGCAGGGGCCGCTGACGGCCCCCGAAGGCGAAGGGCGCCGGTCGTGTTCACGAGCGTATTGATGATCGAGAAGGCCCTGTCGGCCGTAGACGTGGAGTTCGTCACCACCCTGCACGGCGACGAGCGGGTCTCCTTCGTCGTCCTCATGCAGCCGCGCGGCGACCAGGACCGCCTGTTGCGCGCCGTCGACGACGTCGCGCTCGGCGAGATCGACGAGGCGGTCCGCGAGGCCGCCCACCGCAAGGGCGACGACAACGACGACCCCGCCCAGCGGGCCCTGGAGCACTCGCTGGCCGAGCTGCGCGAGGCGGGCAGCGAGGCGGTGGGCCAGCTCGTCGAGGACCACCCGCTGGACGTGCTGACCTCCGTCACCCAGGAAACCGCGGCCGACGAGGTGATCGTGCTGACCGCACCGCACTACGTGGAGGAGTTCTTCCACCGGGACTGGGCGTCGCGGGCCCGCCACAAGGTCGGCGTACCGGTGCTCAAGCTCTACGCGCACAGCGAATAGGCTGTGGGGCGGGCGGCACCCGCGCGCTGACGCGCGCGACGCCGCCCGCCCCGACGTACCGCCGCGCCCAGGAGACCTCTATGACCCCCGGCCTTCCCCCCGCCATGGACCGACCGCACTTCATCGGCATCGGCGGAGCCGGAATGTCGGGCATCGCCAAGATCCTCGCCCAGCGCGGCGCGAAGGTCGCGGGCACCGACTCCCGTGAGTCGGCGACGGTCGAGGCGCTGCGCGCGCTCGGCGTCACGGTGCGCGTCGGGCACGCGGCCGAGCACCTCGCCGCCGACGCCAGCTGCGTGGTCGTCTCCTCCGCCATCCGCGAGGACAACCCGGAGCTGGCCGCCGCCCGCGAGCGCGGCGTGCCGACCGTGCACCGCTCCGACGCGCTGGCCGCCCTGATGGACGGCCTGCGCCCGATCGCCGTCGCGGGCACCCACGGCAAGACCACCACCACGTCGATGCTGGCCGTGTCCCTGTCATCCCTCGGGCTCGACCCCTCGTACGCGATCGGCGGCGACCTGGACGTACCGGGATCCAACGCCGTGCACGGCACGGGCGAGATCTTCGTGGCCGAGGCGGATGAATCGGACCGCAGCTTCCACAAGTACGCCCCCGAGGTCGCCATCGTCCTCAACGTCGAACTCGACCACCACGCCAACTACGCGTCGATGGACGAGATCTACGAGTCCTTCGAGACCTTCGCGGGCAAGATCGTCCCCGGTGGCACCCTGGTCGTCTCCGCCGACCAGTCCGGCGCCGTCGAGCTCACCTCCCGGCTGCGGCGCGACCTGCCCTCGCTCAAGATCGTCACCTACGGCGAGTCGGACTCAGCGGACCTGCGCATCCACAAGATCACCCCGCGCGGGCTGACCAGCGAGGTCACCGTGCTGCTCGGGGGCAAGCCGCTCACCTTCACGGTCTCGGTCCCCGGCAGCCACTACGCGCACAACGCGGTCGCCGCGCTGGCGGCGGGCGTCGCCCTCGGCGTCCCGGCGCACAACCTCGCCTCCGCGCTCGGCAAGTACACCGGCGTCAAGCGCCGCCTCCAGCTCAAGGGCGAGGCCGCCGGAGTCCAGGTCATCGACTCCTACGCGCACCACCCCACCGAGATGTCCGCCGACCTGGCCGCCATGCGCTCCGCCGCGGGGGACGCGCGCCTGCTGGTCGTCTTCCAGCCCCACCTCTTCTCCCGTACCCAGGAGCTCGGCGCCGAGATGGGCCAGGCGCTCGCCCTCGCCGACGCCTCCGCGGTGCTGGACATCTACCCGGCCCGCGAGGACCCGATCCCCGGTGTCACCAGCGACCTGATCATCGACGCGGCCCGCGCGGCGGGCGCCGACGTCACGCCCGTACCCGACAAGGAGAGCGTCCCGGACGCGGTCGCGGGAATGGCCCGCCCCGGCGATCTCGTTCTGACCATGGGCGCGGGCGACGTGACGGACCTCGGACCGGAGATCCTGGCCCGTCTGACGCGCTGAACCCGCCTGCCGCACCGACGCGGCGGCCAGCCCGCCGCACTGGCCCGAACCGAGGGAACGAGGGAGACCCGCGATGCCGTACGAGGTCGAGAAGCCGGACGAGCAGTGGCGCGAGGAGCTGACCCCGGCGGAGTACGGGGTGCTGCGCGAGGCGGGCACCGAGCCCGCCTTCGTCGGCGAGTACACGGACACCACCACCCGCGGCGTCTACTCCTGCCGCGCCTGCGGGGCCGAGCTGTTCACCTCCGAGACGAAGTTCGCCTCGCACTGCGGCTGGCCCTCGTTCTACGACCCCAGGGACACCGACGCCGTCGAACTGGTCCAGGACCGCTCGCACGGCATGGTGCGCACCGAGGTCCGCTGCGCGAAGTGCGGCTCGCACCTGGGCCACGTCTTCGACGGCGAGGGCTATCCGACCCCGACCGACCAGCGGTACTGCATCAACTCCATCGCGCTGCGCCTGACGCCGCACGAGGGCTGAACCCGCCGCCCCCTCTGAGGACGGCACCGGGCCGCGCCGCCCCCCGTTGAAGGGAGGGCGGCGCGGCCCAGGTGTGTGCGGTGCCCCGCAGGTCAGGTGCGGGTTCCGGCGCCTGCCAGGATGCGGGGTTCGGCGTCGTCGTACTCGCGCTCCTGGTTCCGCTGGTCGCCGGAGCCGCTGCGGACCGTCCCGAGCCAGCCGAGGAAGAAGCCGAGCGGGATGGTGATCAGGCCGGTGGTGTGCATCGGGAACCAGGCGAAGTCGAGGTCGGTGAACAGCGCGTGCTCGCCGCCGGAGACCACCTCCGAGAACGTGAGCAGCACCAGCACGGCGAGGGTGCCGCCGACCATGGTGTAGAGAAGCCCGGTGTTGGTGTAGCGACGCCAGAAGAGGCGGTAGACCAGGGCCGGGGCGATGGCCGACGCGCCGACGCACAGGGAGAGGGTGATCAGGGCCTGCAGGCCCCAGTCCTGTACGGCGATCGCCAGCGCGATGGCCGGTACGCCCACCACCGTCGCGGCCAGCCGCGCCGCCCGCAGCTCGCGGGCGGCCGGGAGCGCCTTCTTGCGCAGGCCCAGGGCGTAGAAGTCATGGGCGAGCGAGGAGGAGCAGGCCAGGATCATGCCTGAGACCGAGGAGAGCAGCGTGAGGAACACGGCGGTGGCCACCGCCGTGAACAGCAGTGTCGCGGCCATCGACGAGCCCTCGAGCACGCCCTGGCTGACCTGGAGGATCGCGAGGGTGCCCTGCGGGCCCCCGGCGGCGAGCGCGTCACGGCCGACGATCGCCGCGGCGCCGAAGCCGATGATCACCAGCAGGAAGCAGACCACGCTGACCGTGCCCACCGCCCAGGACATCGAACGCCGGATGTGGCGCGCGCTGTGGGCGGTGTACATGCGCATGGTCACGTGCGGGAGCGCGGCGGCGCCGAGCATCACGGTCACCATGCCGCTGACGGTGTCGAGTCTGCCGAGGCCGTCGGTGCCGAAACGCAGCCCCGAGGTGAGGTAGGCCTCGCCCGCGCCGCTGCCGGCCTTGGCGTCGGACAGGAGCTGCGCGGGGTTCCAGTCGACCCTGTTCATGATCAGGAAGGCGACGGCGAGGGACGCGCCGAGCAGCACCACGATCTTGATCGTCTGGATCAGGGCGGTGCCCCGCATGCCGCCGATCGCCGCGTACGCGATCATCAGGATTCCGAGGACGACGATGCAGCCGGTACGGATGGCATCGCCCTCGAAGCCGAGGATGAGCGCGACGAGATAGCCACTCGCGGCGAGCTGCACGATCATCATCGGCACCAGGCCGACCAGCGTCACCGCGGACGACACCATCCGCACCGCACGGTCCGACGAGTGCCGCGCCAGGGCGTCGCCCATGGTGAAGCGGCCCGCGTTCCGCAGCGGTTCGGCCAGCAGGAACATCAGCAGCAGCAGCGAGAGCGCGGTGCTGAGCGCGAGCGTGACACCGTCGAAACCGGTGAGCGCGATGAACCCGGCGGTGTTGAGGATGGTGGCCGCCGAGATGTAGTCACCGGCGATGGCCAGGCCGTTCGGGATCGACGACATGCCGCGGTAGCCGGTGTAGTAGTCGCTCAGGTCGTCCCGCTCCGCGCTGTTGATGATGCAGAGCAGCAGGGTGAAGGAGGCGATGGCGCTGAACGCCACCAGCGAGAACATCTGAGCCGACGAGTCGAAGACGTTCATCGGGCGCCTCCCTCGGCGCCGCGCCGCTCGACGGCGCGGCGGACGTCGCGGGCGAGCGGGTCCACGGTGCGTACGGCGTTCCGCTCGTAGCCGACGAGCGCGGCGAAGGTGACCGGGAACTGCAACAGGCCCATGAGGAGCCCGAAGGTGAACCCGCCGAACAGCTCGGTCTCCATCAGCCCCGGCGCGTAGCCGGTGAGCAGCAGGAACAGCGTGAAGTAGCCCACCGCCGTGATGGACATGGTGCGGCGCAGCAGACGGTACGAGGAGCGCAGGTGCGGGAGCCCGGCCGGGGGCCCGTCCGGTACGGGGGCCTGGCGGGCGTGCCCGTTCCCGCCGCCGTCGCTGTGACCGTACGGCGTGAACAGCCCTCCCGGCGGAGACGGCGGTGGCGGGAACGGGTCGGGTCCGAAAGACATGTGGGGGGACAGCTCCTGTGCGACGACGAAGGCGACCGGGGTGGGGGGGTGGTGGTCGGACCCGGTACATTACTGGTCGGTAGGAACCGCTGCCGTCGTCAGGCCGATAATGTTCTCAACCTGAAACATCCACAGAGCGAAATACCTGTCGCCGCCTTTCTCAGTGGTGCACCCGCGCCAGGAAGGTGCGGGTCCGTTCGTGCTGGGGGTCGCCGAGTACCTGGTCAGGGGCGCCCTGCTCGACGATGACGCCGCCGTCCATGAACACGACCCGGTCGGCGACCTCACGGGCGAAGCCCATCTCGTGCGTGACGACCAGCATCGTCATGCCCTCCCGCGCGAGCGAGCGCATCACGGCGAGTACGTCGCCGACGAGCTCGGGGTCCAGGGCCGAGGTCGGTTCGTCGAAGAGCATCAGCTCGGGGTCCATGGACAGCGCGCGGGCGATCGCGACCCGCTGTTGCTGGCCGCCGGAGAGCTGCGCGGGGTAGGCGGTCTCCTTCTCGCTCAGGCCCACGCGCCGCAGGTTGTGCCGGGCGATCCGGTTCGCCTCGTCCGTGCCGCGCCGCAGCACCCGGCGCTGGGCGATGGTGAGGTTCTCCAGCGCGGTGAGATGCGGGAAGAGGTTGAAGGACTGGAAGACCATGCCGATCCGACGGCGCACCCGGTCGATGTCCACATCAGGGTCGGTGACCTCCGTACCGGCCACGGTGACGGTCCCCGCCGTCGGCTCCTCCAGGAGGTTGACGCAGCGCAGCAGCGTCGACTTGCCGGACCCGGAAGGGCCGATGACGCAGACCACCTCGCCCCGCTCGACGGAGAAGTCGATGCCCTTGAGCACCTCCAGATCACCGAAGGACTTGTGCAGCTCGCGGACCTCGATCGCCTTCCCGTCGTGCGCGGGTGAGGCGGGAGACTGGCCGTCCTTCGCGGCGTTCACGGGGGGCACGGGGTTCACCTGGCTTTCGCGGTACGGGCCTCGAGCCGCCGTACCAGATGGCCGAGCGGCAGGGTGATGACGAGATACAGCAGCCCGGCGATCAGGATCGGGGTCAGGCTCTTGTGCTCGTTGAGCGCGTCCCGGCCGAAGTTGGCCAACTCGTACTCGCCGAGCGAGAGGCCGAGCAGATAGACCAGCGAGGAGTCCTTGGTGAGCAGGATCAACTCGTTGGTCAGCGGCGGCAGGACGATCCGGAAGGCCTGCGGCATGACGATCGAGATCATCGCGCGGCCCGGCGACATCCCGAGTGAACGCGCCGCCTCCAGCTGGCCCTTGGGGACGGCCTGGATGCCCGCGCGGATCGTCTCCGCCATATAGGCGGCGCCGACCAGGCCGAGCGACAGCATCACGGTCAGGTTCATCTCCAGCGCGACCTCGAAGGCCAGCGGTACGCCGAAGCCGAGCGAGATGAACACCAGCAGGGCCGGAACGCCACGGAAGAACTCGATGTACGCGACGGCCAGCCAGCGGTACGGAGGCACCGACGACAGCCGCATCATGGCCAGTACGAGACCGAGCCCCAGGCCGAAGCCGAAGCCGAGCAGCGCGTAGAGGGCCGTGTTGACCAGCGCGGTCGTGATGATCTCGGGGAACAGGGCCTTGGCCACGTCCACGTCGAAGAACGCCGCGCGCAGCGTCCCCCAGTCGGCCACCAGGGCGAAGGCGGCGATGGCGGCGACCAGCACGGCGTACTGAACGCCACGGAACAGCCGGGCCCGCTGCCGTCGGGACAGGGACATACGCGCGGAACTCCTCGTCAGCTCTGCGGTGCGGTGCCGAACCACTTCTTGTAGATCGTGTCGTAACGCCCGTCGGCCCTGGCCGCCTTGAGTACTTCGTTGACCTTCTCGCGCAGCGCGTCGTTGCCGGTGCGGAAGCCGATGCCGTACTGCTCACCGGTGTCGAACTCGGCGGTCACCTCGGTGTCCGGGTTCTGCTTGACGTACTCGAAGAGCACGCCGTTGTCGTTGATCCCCGCGTCGACCTTGCCGGACTTCACGGCGGTCAGCAGCAGGCCGACGTCCTCGAACTCCTTGAGCTCGACGCCGTCGCCGTGTTCCTTGGCGTAGATGCCGCCGGTGGTGGCCTTCTGGTAGCCGAGCTTCTTGCCCTTGAGGTCGGCGATCGTCTGGTACGGCTTGCCCTTCCGGGTGATCAGCGCCTGGGTGGCGTTGAAGTAGGGGTCCGAGAAGTCCATGACCTTGTCGCGGTCCTCGGTGATCGTCATGCCCGCGGCCGCCAGGTCGCACTTGCGGATGGTGAAGTCCTGGCCGGTCTCGATCCCTTCAAAGGGGGTGTTGACGATCTCCTGGGTGACGCCGAGCTCCTTGGCGACCAGGTCGACCAGGTCCACGTCGAAGCCGACGACCTTGCCGTCCTTCTTCGACTGGAACGGCGGGTACGGCAGATGCGTGCAGGTCTTGAGCTTGCCGGAGGAGACGAGCTCGATCTCCGAACTCCCTTCGTCCCCGCCGCTGTCGCTGTCGGACTCCACGCTGGTGCATCCGGCGGCGAACAGCCCGGCGGCCGCGACGATCGCTATGACAGGCACCGAGGAACGAGCGGAACGAGAGGAACGAGCGGACACGGGACCTCCAGAGCAGACGGGACCAGCGTCGGACGATCACCGGGCGTAGGCGACCAAAAGCGCCGGGTGGTGCGCGAGTTGCGATGCATCCTGCCACCGGTCGGGGCCGCTGTCTCCGGCGCGTCCATTGCGTCTGGGTAACGTCCCGTCAGTCACCCGAGCGCGGCGGGCACCGTGCGGAAGTGCGTCGTCAACCGGCCCGCGTCGTCCAGCACATGGAACGCGAGCCCCGGATCGGCCGCGCGGTCCGCGACCTGTTCGCCCTCCCAGGGCAGGCGCAGGGTCCAGGTCACACCGGGCCCGACGACCAGCGGCCGCCCGGCGAAGGCGGTGGCGGCCGGGGTGTGGGCGTGGCCGGTGATCAGCGCCGCGATCTCCGGGCGGCGGCCGAGCAGAGCGGCCAGCCGTTCCGGCTCCTGGAGCCGGTACTTGTCCGGAAGCGGGTGGTGCAGCGCGACCGGCGGGTGGTGGACGGCCAGCAGTACGGGTACCTCGCCGCCGAGGCGGTCGAGGGTGTCCTCGATCCAGGCGTAGGTGGCGTCGTCGAGCAGCCCCTCGTCCTCACCCGGAATGCTGGAGTCGCACATCAGGATCGCGGCGCCGCCCACCTGATGGACGCTGTTCACGGGCGCTTCGGGTGCTTCGGGGGCCGGTTCGCCGAGGAGCGCCTTGCGATAGGACGGCCTGTGGTCGTGGTTGCCGGGGCAGTGCAGTACGGGAAACGGCGCGTCCAGGATCCGCGCCGCCTCCTCGTACTCCGCCTCCGTGCCGTGGTCCGCGATGTCTCCGGTGACCAACAGCGCGTCCACGGGCCGGGACAGGCCGCGCAGCCGGTCCATGACGCGCTCGGCACGCTCGGTGCCGCGGGCGGTCCCGTCGAGATGAAGGTCACTGATCTGGGCCAGCACGAGCATAGGGCACCCCCGAGAGGATTAATGATTACTCGGGTATCTAACCATTAGGCGGTGCGGCGGTACAGCTCTGGCACGGAGACCTTGATCGGCTCCTGTGTGGTCCGGGCGATCACGACGACCGCGGGCTCGTCCGGGTCGGGGTTCTCCTCGCGGTGCGGGACGAACGGCGGCACCAGGAAGAAGTCGCCGGGCCCGGCGGTGAGCCGCACTTCCCGTGTGCCGTCGTGGTAGACGAACACGGGGTGGCCGCTGACCACGTAGATTCCCGCCTCCGAGTCGCCGTGGTGGTGGTTGTCGGTCGAGCTCAGCGGCGGGTTCTCGACCCGGCCCATCCACAGCCGCCGGGAACCGACGGTGCCGCCGCTGATGGCGGCGAAACCGTCCAGCTCACCGGCCCTGACGAGGTGGACGCGGTCGTTCAGCGGAGTGGTTCCGGCGTTGTCGTGTGTGGTCATCGTGCGGCCTCCCGGCTCGGTGCGGTCTCGGGGATCGAACGGAGCCAGGCTGCGACACGGCCGCCAGAAGCGGCAAACATCATTGCCGATACGGCAAAACAGGCGGTGCGCGTACGTCAGATGCCGTGCACAGACACCCGTGACCGCTCAGGACTTGGCGGGCGTCAGCAGTACGCATGACTCGCCCGGCACGTGCAGCCGCCCGTCCGGTCCCGGCGCCTCGACCGGGCCCCACGCCGCGAGCACCCGCTCGGGCCCGTTCCGCAACGGGATCTCGGCCGGCTCCGCACCGAGGTTGACGGCGATCCGCAGATCACCGCGCCGGAACGCGAACCAGCGCGCCGACTCGCTGTAGGCGCTGCGGACCGCCGCGAGGTCCGGGTCCGTCAGGTCCGGCTGGGCGCGGCGCAGGGCGATCAGCTCGCGGTACCAGGCCAGCAGCCGCGCGTGCGGTTCGCGCTCCGGCTCGCTCCAGTCGAGACGGGAGCGGTCCAGGCCGGCCGGGTCCGTACGGTCCGTGAAGTGCCGCCATGGCGTGCGCGCCCCCCACTCCTCGCCCATGAACAGCATCGGCGTGAACGGCGCGGTCAGCGTGAGCGCGGCGGCACAGGCCAGCAGGCCGGGCGAGAGCGTGGCCGAGAGGCGGTCGCCCAGGGCGGGGTCGCCCAGGGCGGGGTCACCGATCCGGCCGTGCGCCTGGGCGAATCCGACGAAGCGGTGCGCGGGCGTCGTCGTACGGTCCACCGGGCGGCCGTGGCTGCGGCCGCGGAACGCCGAGTACGTACCGTCGTGGAAGAATCCGCGGCTGAGCGTCTTGGCGAGCGCGGCCAGCGGCGCCCGCGCGAAGTCCGCGTAGCAGCCCTGGGATTCGCCGGTCAGGGCGGTGTGCAGGGCGCGGTGGAAGTCGTCGTTCCACTGGGCGTGCAGCCCGAGCCCGCCCGCCGCACGCGGCGTGCTCACTCTCGGGTCGCCCAGGTCGGACTCGCCGACCAGGAACAGCGGGCGCCCGACGTCGTCGGCCAGCGCGTCCACCGCCGCCGACAGCTCCTCCAGGTAGTGCCGGGCGCGGGTGTCGCGCAGCGCGTGCACGGCGTCGAGCCGCAGCCCGTCGATCCGGTAGTCCCGCAGCCAGGACAGCGCGCTGCCGACGAGATACGCGCGGACCTCGTCCGAACCCGGTGCGTCCAGGTTGACGGCGGCGTCCCCAGGCGTGCGGTGGGCGTCGGTGACGTACGGCCCGAACGCGGAGAGATGGCCCCCGGACGGGCCGAGATGATGGTGCACCACGTCGAGCACCACACCCAGGCCCAGCTCATGCGCCCGGTCGACGAGGCGCTTCAGTGCCTCAGGGCCGCCGTACGGTTCGTGCACGGCCCACGGGGACCCGCCGCCCTCGTACCCCCAGCCGTGCCGGCCGGGGAACGGGCACAGCGGCATCAGCTCGACATGTGTGACGCCCAACTCGGCGAGGTGCCCGAGCCGTTCGGTCGCGGAGTCCAGCGTGCCAGCGGGGGTGTACGTCCCGATGTGCAGCTCGTACAGCACCGCGTCCCGCAGCCCGCGCCCGGCCCACTCGGCGCGCCACGTGTGCCGGTCGTGGTCGACGACGGCGCTCAGCCCGTCGGGTCCGTCCGGCTGCCGCGCCGAGCGTGGATCGGGGCGCACCGGGCCGTCGTCGAGCACGAAGCCGTAGCGCGCTCCGTCGCCCGCGTCGGCCTCGCCCGCCCACCAGCCCGTACGCTCCGGGTCGCGCTCCAACGCGTGTGTAGCGCCCTCCAGTTGGAGCGCGACCCGGTCTGCCTGTGGTGCCCACACCTCGAACCGCACGGACGGTTCCCCCTCGTCTCCCTCGTCCCGTCGACGCCGCTCGTCCCCTTTGACCCCACGCCTGCGTCCTGGCGTCCATCGTGCGGGAGAAGAGGCCGACGCGCTGGGCGAACGGGCGAGATCGATCAAGAAAGTCCGTGCGGGCCGCTCGCCGGAGGCGGCGTCAGACGAGGTCGATGCGCTTCTGGACGATCGGGTAGCCCGCCCTGGCGAAGTGCGCCAGCATCGGGAAGTTCCCGTCGTCCGTCGCCGCCACGATCTGGGTCACGCCCCGCTCCACCAGGAAGTGCGTCGACTCGACCACCAGGTCGTACGCGTATCCGTGCCCCCGCTGCTCGGGCACGACCCCGATGTACCCGGCGGCGTGGCCGGACGGGATACGGCACGGCAGATGCAGCCCGACCAGCTCGCCGCCCGGCGTGAAGGCCAGCTGCGGCCACGCCTCGGGGCACCAGCGGATATAGTCCAGCTCCTCCCGCGCGGCCGTGTCCAGGCCGTGCTCGGCGGTGGCGTGCAGCGCGTGCGCGTCGAGCGTGGCCGAGTTGATCCTGCGCAGGACGTCCAGGAGCACCCGGTCGTCCTGTTCCGCGCGGAAGACCAGCCGCCCCGGACGCTCGGGCAGGCCCCGCTCGGGCGTCCACGCGTAGCGGCAGCGCTCCGCCAGGACGCGCTTGCCCGCGGCCTCGGCCGCCGCGACCCGCGCCTCGCCAGCCGCGCGAGTCTCGGGGTGCTCGCGCCAGCCGGGCGGCAGGATCAGCTCGTACTCGACGTCGAACGGCGCCCGGCGCAGCAGTTCGGCGCCGGCCTCCTGCTCGCCGTCGGCGAAGTCGAGCCAGTTGACATTGACCGGGGCGGTGTCGTCGGGCCCGCCCCACCACGCCCCGCGCGCCACGACCTCACCGTCGCGCAGCGCCACATAGGTCCACTCGGGGCGGTAGTCGCCGCCCTGGGCGACGGTGCGGTACGGGGTGCCGGTGACGATCCGGCCGACGAGACCGGGGTCGGCGAGGGTGTGAAAGAGGTGAGCGTCGCTCTCGGTGAGCGGGCGGATGACCAGATCGGTCATGGGGAAAATCCTCCGGAAGGCCTGGTCGCGCTCCCGGTCATCCCCGAGCGAGCGGGGACGCCGCACAGGCGGGGCGGGAGCACGGGTACACGTCGGCGAAACACACGGCTCTGGCCTCCTTCCTGCGGTCTTCCCGCGGTTTGCTGTGGTCTTCCCGCGGTGTCGGCTTCGCGCCGACCCTACGGGCAACCCGCCGCCACGTCCAGCGCGTTGATCGGCCGGAACATGAGTTCGCGCAGGTCAGCGAAGGGACGGAAGTTCCGGGTCGCTGGACACTCCGGCCCCGCTACCTGACAATCGCGAGGTGACATCGTCATTCGAGTTCCCTACGCACCCCGAGCGGGTCTCCGACGCCGAGCGAGACAAGGCGCTTCGACTGCTGCGCGACGGCGCGGTCCAGGGCAGGCTGTCACACGACACCTTCGTACGCCGCATGGGGCTCGCGCTCGGCGCCCGCGGGCTGGACGAGCTGTCCGCGCTCACCGCCGATCTGCCCCAGCGGCAGGGCCTGCTGACGCGGCTGGTGACCGGCGCGGTGGGCTCGATGTCCGCGTTCACGGTACGGGTGCGCAGAGCCTGGCAGGCCGAGCGGCTGCCGAAGCTGCTGCTGCCTGCTCCGGCCCCGCACCCGCTGCGGATCGGGCGCGACCCGGCCAGCGGACTGCGGCTGAGCCATGAGTCCGTCTCCCGGACGCACGCCGAACTGCGGGTGCAGAGCGGCCGATGGGTGCTGTACGACCTGGGCTCGACCAACGGCACCACGGTGAACGGCAGGCGGGTGATCGGAGCCGCCATCGTCCAGGAGGGCGACCAGGTCTCCTTCGGCTCCGTGAGCTACCTGCTCTCCGCGCAGTGAGCGCCCCGGCCTAGGAGTGCGCCCATCGGGCTGCACCGCCCGCCGCTCGCGGAGTACCCTTCCTTGATCGTGAACGGGGTCGGGCAGGGGGCTCGCAGGAGCCTCAGGGGGCGGAAGGCGGTGCACGGGTGAGCTCGGGAGGGCTGGAGCTGCCCCCAGGCGAATCGGGTCGGGACCCGGTCCGGGAGGGGGACTCCGTGGAGGTTCCGCCCTCAGCGGTCTCCCTGGCGCGGTCGATGGACGCGGGAAACCAGATAGGACCCGAACTGGACTGGGGCAGCGAAGCCTGGCGCGAGGTACGGACGCGCGCCCAGCGCGCCGGACGGGCCTATGTCTGGCTGAACCTGGTGGAGCAGCGGCTGCGCGCGGTCGTCGCCGCGGTGCTGCGCCCGGTCTACGAGCCGGTGCACGGCGACGACTGGGTGGTCGCCGCGGCCGGGCCGACCGGGCAGGAGTGGGTGCAGCGCGCCGTCGCGGTACGTGAAGTCAGCCGCCGTAAGGGGTACTTGCTCGACCCCGCCGACGACAACGTACTGAGCTTCCTCACGCTGCCGCAGCTGCGTGAGCTGATGGTGCAGCACTGGCCGTGCTTCGAGCCGTACTTCGACGACCGCAGGGACGTCGAACTGGCCCTGGACGAGCTGGAGGTCACCCGGAACGTCGTGTCGCGCAACCGCGCGCTGTCCCAGGCCGTGCTCGCCCAGGCGGAGCGCGCCGCGGCCCGGCTGCTGGAGATATTGGGCGCCGACTCCGATGTGCCCTCCTCCCGCAGGCTGCCGGTGGACGCCGTCGAGGACCTGGTCGGGGACCGGTACGCGGATGTGGTGGGGGTGCACTCGGACCGGGTGCGGCTGCTGCGGCAGTTCCCCGCCGAGGACCTCTTCGGCGAGGCGCGGCGGCTCGACGCCATCGGGATAGGCCTGAACCTCCTGGTGCAGAACTTCTCCGGCCGCCGTCTGGTGCGGCTCGCGGAGTCCGGCTGCCGGGCGCGGCTGCTGTTCCTCAACCCGGCGAGCAGCGCGGTCAAGCGCCGGGAGCGGGAGCTCGGCCTGAAGAAGGGCGAGTTGAGCCGCGCGGTGGAGATGAACATCCTCCATATGCGGCGAGTGCGGTCGCGGCTGCGCGACCCGGAGGCGTTCGAGATCCAGGTGTTCGACGAGACCCCGCGCTTCACGGCCTATCTGGTCGACGGGGACGGCCCGGACGGCATCGCGATCGTGCAGTCCTATCTGCGCAGGACCCGCGGCATGGAGGCGCCGGTGCTGGTGCTCCGCGGCGGGGGCCGGGTGGTGAAACACGCCGAGAGCGGCGAGCACGGGCTCTTCGCGACCTACCGCGAGGAGTTTGAAGCGGCCTGGGCCGACTCGCGGCCGGTGTCCTGAGCCGCGGGTGTCCTGAGCCTCTGCCGCGGCCGCCCCGACGGCCGCGGAGAGTGGATTGTCAGTGGTGCGTGCGAGGGTGGAGCCCAGTAGGAAAACGGGGGAGCACCACGAAGGAGGGGGGCCACCATGAGCTGGCACCAGGAGCTGCTGATCGGCTTCGACCTGGAAACCACAGGCACCGACCCGCACGAGGCGCGGATCGTGACGGGGGCACTGGTGGAGGTCAAGGACGGCGAACCGGCCGGACGGCGGGAGTGGCTGGCCGATCCGGGGGTCGTCATCCCGCAGGACGCCGTGGACGTACACGGGATCACCAACGAGCGGGCGGCGGCCGAAGGCCGCCCGGCCGACCAGGTCGCAGACGAACTGGCCGGTGCGCTGACCGGCTACTGGCTGGAGGGGATACCGGTGGTGGCGTACAACGCGGCCTTCGATCTGTCCCTGCTCGCGGCGGAGCTCGGACGGCACGGCCTGCCGTCCCTGCGTGAGCGGCTGGGCGGCATCGATCCGGGCCCCGTCGTCGACCCGTACACGATCGACCGCGCCGTGGACAAGTACCGCAAGGGCAAGCGCACGCTGGAAGCGGTCTGCGCGGAGTACGGCGTCGCGCTCGACTCCGCGCACCACGCGCTGGCGGACGCCCTGGCCGCGGCGCGGGTGGCTCGGGCGATAGCCGAGCGGCATCCGAAGGTCGCCTCGCTCGGACCCGCGGAGCTGCACCGCCGGCAGATCGAGTGGTACGCGCGATGGGCTGAGAGCTTTCAGAGCTTCCTGCGCCGCAAGGGCGACGCGGACGCGGTCGTGGACGGCCGGTGGCCCCTGCGCACCTGACCCTGACGTTGACCTGATCCCACCGCGCCCCACCCCACCCCTGCCCGGCGGACCGCGTACGCGTGCCGGGAGCAGGTCAGAACGGGTACCAGCGCACCGTGGTGTCGCCGTCGCGGAGTGAGGAGACCCGGCGCTGGAACTCCGCCAGGGCACGGGAGTTGCTCGGTGCGTGCTGGGCGACCCAGGCGCAGCTCGCGGTCTCCCGCGCCCCGCGCAGCACGGCGCAGCCCGCCCACTCCCGGACGTCCCACCCGTACGCGGCGGTGAAGGAGTCATAGGCGGCGCCGGGCAGGCCGTACCGGTCGCGGGACAGGGCCATCACCACCAGGTCGTGCTCCCGGAGGTCGGCGGCGAACGTCTCCAGGTCCACCAGCACCGGGCCGTCCGCGCCGACATGGACGTTGCGGGGGAGCGCGTCACCGTGGATGGGGCCCACCGGCAGGTGCGGGTCCAGCGCGGCCACGGCCGCCGCGAAACCGTCCCGGCGCTCGCGCAGATAGTCCGCGTCGGCCGGGGAGATCGCGTCGCCCGCGAGCCGCAGCCAGCGTTCGACGCCACCGAGCAGCTCACGGCGTGGCAGTGCGAAGGAAGGCGCGGGCAGCGTGTGCACGCGCCGGAGCAGGGCGGCCAGATCGGCTGGCCCGGCGGGGCGCACCGGCTCCGGCAGGCGGTACCACAGGGTCACCGGATGCCCGTCGACCGAGCGGGGCTCCGGCTCGGCGGCCCGTACCGCGGGGACGCCCGACTTCTCCAGCCAGCCCGCGACGCGCAGTTCGCGTGCGGCGCGGTCGAGCAGCTCGGCGGCCGCCCGGCCGACCTTGACGGCCAACTCGCCGTCGGCGAACACCGCGTTCTCGCCCAGGGCCAGCAGCTCGGCGTCCGGGGCCAGGCCCGCCGCGGCCAGCACATCCCGTGCGCGCGCCTCGTCCATCACTTGCCTTCCGCCGTACTCATGCCGTCCGCGACAGTCTCGCAAGTCCCGGAGAAAAACGCTTGCACGATACGTATCGTCTCGTTAAGGTTTCGATCATGACCAGTCGCAAGCCCGCTCATATCGCCATGTTCTCCATCGCCGCCCACGGACATGTGAACCCGAGTCTCGAGGTGATCCGGGAGCTCGTCGCCCGTGGACACCGCGTCAGTTACGCGATCCCCGAGGCCTTCGCCGAGAAGGTCGCCGCCACCGGCGCCGAGCCCCGGATCTGGCGCTCGACCCTGCCCACCGACGACGACCCGGACGCCTGGGGCACCGAACTCGTCGACAATCTGGAGCCGTTCCTGACCGACGCGGTCCAGGCCCTGCCGCAGCTCGCCGACCTCTACGCGGGCGACGAACCGGACCTGGTGCTCTACGACATCACCGCGTACCCGGCGCGGGTGCTCGCGCACCGCTGGGGCGTCCCGATCGTGCAGCTCTCGCCGAACCTGGTGGCCTGGAAGGGCTACGAGGAGGAGGTCGCCGACCAGATGTACGCGACGCTCCGCTCAACCGCCCGCGGCCAGGCCTTCTACGACGACTTCCACGCCTGGATCGCCGAGAACGGCCTGGACCTCACCGTCGAGCGCTTCATGGGCCACCCCGACCGGTGCGTCGTCGTCATCCCCAAGGCGCTGCAGCCTCACGCCGACCGAGTCGACGAGTCCGTCTACACCTTCGTCGGCGCCTGCCAGGGCGACCGAAGCGAGCAGGGCGACTGGCAGCGCCCCGAAGGCGCCGACAAGGTCGCGCTGGTCTCGCTCGGCTCCACGTTCACCAAGCAGCCCGCGTTCTACCGCGCCTGCGTCGAGGCCTTCCGGGAACTGCCCGGCTGGCATCTCGTCCTGCAGATCGGCCAGCACGTGGACATCGACGAACTCGGCGAACTCCCCGCCGACGTCGAGGTGCACCGCTGGGTGCCGCAGCTCGCCATCCTCCGGGAGGCCGATGTCTTCATCACCCACGCGGGCGCGGGCGGCAGCCAGGAGGGCCTCGCCACGGCCACCCCGATGGTCGCGGTTCCGCAGGCCGTCGACCAGTTCGGCAACGCCGACATGCTGCAGGCGCTCGGCGTCGCCCGCCACATCCCGACCGACGAGGCGACCCCCGAGGCGCTGCGCGAGGCGGTGCTCGCGCTCACCGGCGACGAGCGGGTCGCCGAGCGGCTGCGGGAGCTCCAGCGCCAGACCGCCCAGGAGGGCGGCACCCAGCGCGCGGCGGACCTGATCGAAGCCGAGCTTCCCGGCTAGGCCCTGTCTGACAATTCCCGTCTGCCTCGCGACGACGGGAATTGTCAGACGGCTAGGGCTCGTACCGGGGAGACGTCTCTTATCGTGTGCGCATGACGACGACGTACGCAGTCCTGCTGCGCGGCATCAACGTAGGCGGCCACAAGAAGGTCCCAATGGCCGAACTTCGCTCTCTGCTCAACGAGTTGGGTCTCGGCGAAGTCCGCACCTACCTACAGAGCGGCAACGCCGTCTTCACCAGCGCGTCGGACGACGAGGACGCGCTCGCCGAGCAGCTGGGCACGGCGATCGCCGACCGCTTCGGCTTCTCCGTCGACTGCCTGGTCCGCACGGGCGCGTATCTGCGGGCCGTCGCCGACGCCTGCCCCTATCCGGCCGCGTCGCTGGAGGGCAAGCAGCTCCACGTCACGTTCTTCACGCGGCCGGTGGAGCCGGAGCGGTTCGCGTCCGTGGACCCGGCCGCCTACGCGCCCGAGGACTTCCGGCTCGGCGACCGCGCGCTCTACCTCTACGCGCCGAACGGCCTCGGCCGCTCCAAGCTCGCCGAAGCCCTGGCCAGACCCGCGCTGCTGAAGGGCACCGTCGCCACCACCCGCAACTGGAACACCGTCGCCAAACTCATGGAGCTGACCGGCGGCTGACCTCTCCGGCCGGAACGGCGGCGGTCAGCCCCGCCGGTGGGTGAGCAGCTGCGTCGTGGCCCCGTCGTCCTCCGGGACATCCCGGACATGAACGTAGCCCGCCTTCTTCAGCACGGTCAGCGAGCCGCTGTTCCGCGCGTCCACCGTCGCGTGCACCTCAGGCAGGCCGAGCTCCTGATGCCCGTACGAGGTGAGGGCCCGCACCAGCTCCGAGCCGAAGCCCTGCCCCCAGCTGTCGGGGCTGAGCCCGTAGACGATCTCGTGGCCGTCGAGCCAGGGCTCGGGCGACGGCTTGATCTCGGCATGGCCGACGTACCGCCCCTCGTGCCGCACCGCCCACACCTGGAAGCGGTCCTCGGGGTACACCAGGCTGAAGACCCGGCCCCATACGGCCCGCAGCTCCCGCGCTGAGTCGTTCCCGAACCACCGCGCGACCCGTGGTTCCGTGAAGAACCCCACGAAGTCGGCTTCGTCGGTGTGTACATAGGGAGACAGGGACAGGCGGTCCGTACGCAGCTCGGGAGTCACCTGGCGAGGCTAGGCCGCCCCCTCTTCCCAGGTCAAAGGGCTTCCGCGAGGCTGACGAATGGCCCAGGCGAAGCGGTGCGGAATGGACCAGGGACCGAGGCCACTCCCGGACTAGCTTCTCCCGTATGACCACCACTGACTCCGCGCACACCACGCACACCGTGTCCGACGCGTTCCCCGCCGCCCGTACCCGTGTCGACTTCTGGTTCGACGCCGCCTGCCCGTTCGCCTGGATCGCCTCGCGCTGGCTCCTGGAGGCCGAGACACACCGTGACCTCGACGTCCGCTTCCACGCGATGAGCCTGTATCTGCACAACGAGGGCAACGACCTGCCCGAGTGGTACCGCGAGCTGGTCGACAAGTCGACCGGCCCGGCACGGGTCGCCGTCGCCGCCGCCGAGCGGCACGGCGACGGGACGCTGCGCGACCTCTACACCGCGTTCGGCACCCGCATCCACCGAGAGAAGAACGAGGACTTCGACGCCGTCGTCGCCGAGTCGCTGGCCGAGCTCGGCCTCCCCGCCGAGCTGGCGGCCGCGGCGCACTCGACGGAGTACGACGCGGCCCTGCGGCGCAGCCACGACATGGGCAAGGACCCCGCCGCCGACGCCTACGTCGGCACACCGACCCTGCACATCGACGGCGTGGCCTTCTTCGGCCCGGTGCTCGGCTCGATTCCGCGCGGCCGGGAGGCGGCGGAGCTGTTCGACGCGGTGCGTACGCTCGCGGGCCGCCGGGACTTCTTCGAGCTCAAGCGCACCCGCACCGGCGCCCTCAGCTACGACTGATCGACCGGGCAGGCCCAGAACCCGCCTGGTCGGCGGGCATGGTTCCCTGGCAGTCATGAACATCACTGTCACCACCTGGTACCTGGAGCAGACCGCTCCGGCCGACCTGCGCCCCGCCGCCGAGCCCGAGGGGGACGTACGGATCGTGCGGGCCGAGGTGCCGTCGCCGGAGTTCAGCCGCTTCCTCTATACGGCGGTCGGCGGTGACATTCACTGGACCGACCGGCTCAGCCTGACCTACGACCAGTGGCGCGCGTACCTGGAGCGTGCGGGCATCGAGACCTGGGTCGCCTACGAGAAGGGGACGCCCGCCGGGTTCATCGAGCTGGCGGCCCAGGACGACGGCGTCGTCGAGATCGCCTACTTCGGGCTGCTCCCGGTGTTCCGGGGGCGGCGGATCGGCGGCCATCTGCTCTCGTACGGCGTCGCCCGAGCCTGGGACCTCGCCGAGCGCTGGCCGGGGCGCACCGCGACCAAGCGGGTCTGGGTGCACACCTGCAGCAAGGACGGCCAGCACGCCATGGACAACTACCTGCGGCGCGGATTCCGGCTCTTCGACACCACGGTGGAAGAGGAGCCGGACGTCGCCACGCCCGGCCCGTGGACGGGCGCGCTGGGCTGACGCGCGCCAGGCGATCGCTACGCGAACACGGAGTGATCAAGGACACACTGTCTCGATCCTCGGGACAGTGTTGTCCATATATCGGACTAAGGTGGACTGGGTCTAAAGTCCCGTGCCACGCTTCCGTCATGTCTCGAGCTGGAATTGCCTTGGTGAGTCGGCGGCACGTCGACCTCGGCCGCATGTCCAGCGCCATCTGTTCGGCGGGCTGACAGACCAGCTCTCGCCGTCGCACCCCCTTACCTGACCGCCACCGCGCAACGCCGCGCGCGTACTGCCGCACGC
This sequence comes from Streptomyces sp. O3, assembly GCF_054788135.1. Classification (NCBI taxonomy): domain Bacteria; kingdom Bacillati; phylum Actinomycetota; class Actinomycetes; order Kitasatosporales; family Streptomycetaceae; genus Streptomyces; species Streptomyces sp. O3. The sequence continues at coordinate 3,746 of NZ_JBTVYK010000003.1, read as the reverse complement.
CGCTATATGCGCAGGTCAGATCCGCTTTCCCGCTGTTCAGAAGGACGTAATCGCCATGGCCGCCACCCCGGAGAAGCCCGCTGCCGCCACGCCACGCCGCAAGGCGGGCCGTCACCGTGGCGAGGGTCAGTGGGCCGTGGGGCACTTCACTCCGCTCAACGGCAACGAGCAGTTCAAGAAGGACGACGACGGTCTCAATGTGCGGACACGTATTGAGACGATCTACTCCAAGGCCGGATTCGACTCGATCGACCCCGCCGACCTCCGCGGACGCATGCGCTGGTGGGGTCTGTACACCCAGCGCAAGCCCGGCATCGACGGCGGCAAGACCGCGATCCTGGAACCGGAGGAGCTGGACGACCGGTACTTCATGCTCCGGGTCCGGATCGACGGCGGGCGGCTGACCACCGAGCAGCTGCGCGTCATCGGCGAGATCTCCCAGGAGTTCGCGCGCGGCACCGCCGACATCACCGACCGGCAGAACATCCAGTACCACTGGATCCGGATCGAGGACATGCCGGAGATCTGGCGCCGCCTGGAGGCGGTCGGCCTGTCCACCACCGAGGCCTGCGGCGACACGCCCCGCGTGATCCTCGGCTCCCCGGTCGCCGGAATCGCCGCGGACGAGATCATCGACGGCACCCCCGCCATCGACGAGATCCAGCGCCGCTTCATCGGCAACCCCGACTTCTCCAACCTGCCGCGCAAGTTCAAGTCGGCCGTCTCCGGCTCCCCGCAGCTCGACGTCGCGCACGAGATCAACGACATCGCCTTCGTGGGCGTCCGCCACCCCGAGCACGGCCCCGGCTTCGACCTGTGGGTCGGCGGCGGCCTCTCCACCAACCCCAAGCTCGGCCAGCGGCTCGGCGCCTGGGTGCCGCTGGACGAGGTCGCGGACGTCTACGGCGGCGTCATCGGCATCTTCCGCGACTACGGCTACCGCCGCCTGCGCACCCGCGCCCGGCTGAAGTTCCTGCTCGCCGACTGGGGCCCGGAGAAGTTCCGGCAGATCCTCGAAGACGAGTACCTCAACCGCAAGCTGATCGACGGCCCCGCCCCCGAGCAGCCCGCCGGAACCTGGCGCGACCACCTCGGCGTGCACCGGCAGAAGGACGGCCGCTTCTACGTCGGCTTCGCCCCTCGCGTCGGGCGCGTGGACGGCACGACCCTCACCAAGATCGCCGAGGTCGCGGCCGCGCACGGCTCCGGGCGGCTGCGCACCACCGCCGAGCAGAAGATGATCGTGCTCGACGTCGAAGAGTCCCGGATCGACTCGCTCGTGGCGGGCCTGGAGGCGCTGGACCTGCGGGTCAACCCGTCGCCCTTCCGGCGCGGCACGATGGCCTGCACCGGCATCGAGTTCTGCAAGCTCGCCATCGTCGAGACCAAGGCCCGCGGCGCCTCGCTGATCGACGAACTGGAGCGCCGCATCCCCGAGTTCGACGAGCCGATCACCATCAACATCAACGGCTGCCCCAACGCCTGCGCCCGCATCCAGGTCGCGGACATCGGTCTCAAGGGCCAGCTGATGCTCAACGACCAGGGCGAACAGGTCGAGGGCTTCCAGGTGCACCTCGGCGGCGCGCTCGGCCTGGAGGCCGGGTTCGGCCGCAAGGTCCGCGGCCTGAAGGTGACCTCCGCCGAGCTGCCCGACTACGTCGAGCGGGTCCTCACCCGCTTCCAGGCCGAGCGCGCGGACGGCGAACGGTTCGCCACCTGGGCCGCCCGCGCATCCGAGGAGGCCCTCTCATGAGCGAGCGAGCCGCCCCCTTCTACTGCCCCTACTGCGGCGACGAGGACCTGCGCCCCAACGAGACCGGGCACGGCGCCTGGGAATGCGCCGCCTGCAACCGCGCCTTCCAGCTGAAGTTCCTCGGGCTGCTGACCCGCGGACTGACGCGTGACTCCGACGGAGGGGAAGAGATATGACGACCGTTCAGGGAAGCCGCCGGACGGCGGCCGAGCTCAAAGAGCTCGCCGAGCGCGCCGGACGCGAACTGGAGGACGCCTCCCCGCTGGAGATCCTCGGCTGGGCGGCCGAGACCTTCGGCAAGACCTTCTGCGTCACCTCCTCCATGGAGGACGCGGTGGTCGCCCACCTCGCCTCCCGCGCGCTGCCCGGCGTCGACGTCGTCTTCCTCGACACCGGCTACCACTTCCCGGAGACCCTCGGCACCGCCGACGCGGTCGGCGCGGTGCTGGACGTCAACCTCATCACCCTCACCCCCGTACAGACCGTGGCCGAACAGGACGCCGAGTACGGCCCGAAGCTGCACGACCGCGACCCCGACCTGTGCTGCGCGCTGCGCAAGGTCAAGCCCCTGGAACAGGGCCTGGCCGCCTACGACGCCTGGGCGACCGGGCTGCGCAGGGACGAGTCCCCGACGCGGGCGAACACCCCGGTCGTCGGCTGGGACGAGAAGCGGCAGAAGGTCAAGATCTCGCCGATCGCCCGCTGGACCCAGGACGACGTCGACGCGTACATCGCCGAACACGGCGTCCTCACCAACCCGCTGCTCGACGACGGCTTCCCCTCCATCGGCTGCGCGCCCTGCACCCGCCGGGTCGCCCCCGGCGAGGACGCCCGCGCCGGACGCTGGGCGGGCCGCGCCAAGACCGAATGCGGGCTGCACGGGTGACGAACTTTCAGGAGAAGCACATGACGGGAGCCACTGTCTGGCTCACCGGTCTGCCCAGCGCCGGCAAGACCACCATCGCCTACGAACTCGCCGACCGGCTGCGCACCGACGGCCACCGCGTCGAGGTGCTGGACGGCGACGAGATCCGCGAATTCCTCTCCGCGGGCCTCGGCTTCACCCGCGAAGACCGGCACACCAACGTGCAGCGCATCGGCTTCGTCGCCGAACTGCTCGCCTCCAACGGCGTCAAGGCCCTGGTGCCGGTCATCGCCCCGTACGAGGACAGCCGCGCGGCCGTCCGCAAGCGCCACCAGGGCGAGGGCACCCCGTACCTGGAGGTGCACGTCGCCACCCCGGTGGAGGTGTGCTCCGAGCGTGACGTCAAGGGCCTGTACGCCAAGCAGGCGGCCGGTGAGATCTCCGGCCTGACCGGCGTCGACGACCCCTATGAGGAGCCCGCGGCCCCCGATCTGCGGATCGAGTCGCACCAGCAGACCGTTCAGGAGTCCGCAGCCGCGCTGCACGCGCTGCTCACCGAGAGGGGACTGGCGTGACCACCGCGACCACCATCACCGAAGCTGTTCCGAATCCTGAGGGCGCCAGCCCTTACGCGCTGAGCCATCTGGACGCGTTGGAGTCCGAGGCGGTGCACATCTTCCGCGAGGTGGCGGGCGAGTTCGAGCGGCCGGTGATCCTCTTCTCCGGCGGCAAGGACTCCATCGTCATGCTGCACCTGGCGCTGAAGGCGTTCGCCCCCGCGGCGGTCCCCTTCTCGCTGCTGCACGTGGACACCGGGCACAACTTCCCCGAGGTGCTCGACTACCGTGACCGCACGGTCGCCCGGCACGGGCTGCGGCTGCACGTCGCCTCGGTGCAGGAGTACATCGACACGGGCAGGCTGAGGGAACGCCCCGACGGCACCCGCAACCCGCTGCAGACCGTGCCGCTCACCGAGAAGATCCAGGCGGAGAAGTTCGACGCCGTGTTCGGCGGCGGCCGCCGCGACGAGGAGAAGGCCCGCGCCAAGGAACGGGTGTTCAGCCTCCGGGACGAGTTCTCGCAGTGGGACCCGCGCCGCCAGCGCCCCGAACTGTGGCAGCTCTACAA